>CALVHJ010000005.1 GCA_944327425.1 uncultured Bacilli bacterium | reverse complement strand
GAAGGTAATTATAAACTTTTAGATACTAGTTATTGTACCGTAAATGGGGAAGATGCTAATGTAACACTAGAATGGGATCAAACAACGCAAATGTTAACGGTAACACCATTTACAACAAGAGGAACAAAATGTTATTTGTATTTTGAGACAGCTACAACAAAAATAGTAGATACAGTATTAGGAGAAATTGAAGTAAACTTGGATACCCCAAACTTCAATAATACAAGTTGTAGTGCCGGAAGTAATAATGGAGGAAACTGTGGAGAAGAAACAGTGGGAATATATGAAGAAACAACAAGTAAAGGAACAACATACTACTGGAGAGGAGATGTAGAAAATAACTACTTAGTATTTGCCAATAAATATTGGCGAATCATAAGAATAAATGAAGATGGAAGTATAAGGATAATCTATAGTGGAGAAAAAGCAGAAGTAGATGCAGCAGGAAAAGAAACAGTATTAGCAAATGGCTATAATGATAGTAGTACAGATTATACGCAAATTGGAACAAGTCGATTCAATAGTTCATATAAGGCAAGTGAATATGTAGGATACCGATATACAAGTGAAAGTCAAAGACCAAATAGTACAAATGAGGGAACAGATAGTACAATAAAAACATATTTGGAGAACTGGTATAGTAATAACCTACAAAGTTATGATAGCAGGATAGTAAGTAGTGCGAGTGCGGGATTTTGTAATGATAGAAACTTAAGAAGTACAGAAGGAGAGTGGGTATCAACAGGAAGTACGCAGTACTATGCGGCATATGAAAGAAGAAGTAATGGAAGTCCAACATATGAATGTAGTAATAGTAATGACCTGTATCAAACAAAGATAGGACTAATAACAGTAGATGAAGTAATGTATGCAGGAGGAAGTATTGGAACTAATTATGGTTATTATCTATATACAGGAAACCAATACTGGACCATGTCTCCGTATCACTTTTATGCTGCGGGCAGTTCTGCTAGCGTGTTCAATGTGTATTCGTATGGCTTCCTCGGCAGCAGCAACGTGGGCAACGCGGCGCCTGGTGTGCGCCCAGTAATAAACCTGTCAACTAATAACACAATAACAGGAAGTGGAACAAGTAGTGATCCATTTGTGGTCGTATAGGACCCAAATGGAAGAAGCGCAAACTTCAAGGAGTGAAAGATGAGTGTTGCAAAATGACTCTTCATTTTGCAACTAACGACCTTGTCAAGTTAACTGTCTTAGCTACGGACAGTTTTAAACAAACCTAGTGTTTATGCGGGTTTCAGCGTACTTTAAAACAAATTTTTACGCCCATTAGACTAGAAAAAATATACATATTTTTAGTCTGATAAGCTTAATTTTAAATTACAAGCAAAAAATGAGAAAATTATGGCACACAAAAAAGATTTTCTCATTTTTTTCAATGATAGAGTTCAGTTTCCGAACTCATATATCATAAAGTTGGAAAGAAACGGGAATTCTGATGTATATATTTATTACACGCCAAAATGGCACAGAGTATTCTGTGCTTTTTAGGTGTAATAAAGTTAATTAATTATATGTCATATAAGATAAATTTATAAGGTATTCTAATATATTTTGATGATTGATAAGCAAGATGAAATAGAGTTAAACCAGTGTTAAATAAAGACATGATTCTAATTTTCTTGCCTTTATCTGTTTTATCAGTTTTTATTTTAACATTTATAATAAGCAAAACAAGCCATAGTATACATCGTTGTAAAATATTTTTCAGAAGCATTACAAGTACATTCTAAATTAAGGCCATTTGATTTTTGAGCTTTAAAAACAGTTTCTACGCCTCCAAATCGATAACCATAATCTTTAATGACTCTTTTAGGGTCACCATTCGTAACAATAATCCAAGGATCATTTGTACCATGCTTTTTACTAAGTACAATATGAGCTTCGAATCTATCTTCACTTAAAAGTACCTCATAACGAGAAGAATGCCATTCATAGTGTTTTACTTCATCTAAAAACAATCCGGTAATAATTTTGACGTGAGTTAATGGTATACATAATTAGCACTTACACTTGACAAGCGCTAATTTTTATGTTATAACATATATTGTAAAAGAAAGGGTGTGTTAATATGTATCCAAATATGCAAGATGAAAACGAAAATGTTTTAGAAAAATACGGACGTGATATAACCGAAGCTGTAAAAGAAAACAAAGTTGATCCTGTTATTGGTCGTGATGAAGAAATACGTAGTATTATTCGTGTTTTATCAAGAAAGACCAAGAATAACCCGGTATTAATTGGTGAACCCGGTGTTGGTAAAACCGCTATTGTAGAAGGACTTGCTATACGTATCACCAAGGGAGATGTTCCAAGTACTCTAAAAGGAAAAAGAATATGGTCACTAGATTTAGGAGCATTAATCGCTGGTGCTAAATATCGAGGAGAGTTTGAAGAAAGATTAAAAAAAGTCTTAAAAGAAATAAGTGATTCTAATGGTGATATAATATTATTTATTGATGAAATTCACATGATTGTTGGCGCTGGTGCCGAAGGTGCTATGGATGCTGGTAACATGTTAAAACCAATGTTAGCTAGAGGTGAAATTAGACTAATTGGTGCTACTACTCTAAATGAGTATCGTAAGTATATTGAAAAAGATGGTGCCTTAGAAAGACGTTTGCAAAAGATTCAAGTTAAAGAGCCAAATGTCGAAGATACCATTACCATACTTCGTGGTTTAAAAGAAAAATTTGAGCTATTTCACAGCGTTAACATCAAAGATAGTGCCCTAATTAGTGCCGCAACTCTTAGTGATCGTTACATCACGGATCGATTCTTACCGGATAAAGCTATTGATCTAGTTGATGAAGCATGTGCTACAATAAAGATGCAGATGGCAAGTGTTCCTACTGAACTTGATACATTAACTCGTAAAATTATGAGTTTAGAAATAGAAAGAGAAGCAATTAAGAAGGAAAAAGATGAGTTATCCAAAGCTCGTAAGTCTGAACTTGAAACTGAAATAGCAACTTTAAAAGAAGAAGAAGCTAAAATGCGTTCTAAATGGGAAGAAGAGAAAAACTTAAACGATGAAATTAACAAGAAAAAAGAAGAATTAGACCAAGCTAGATTCAAACTAGAAACTGCTGAAAACAACTATGATTTAGAGACTGCTGCTCGCCTTCGCCACGGTGAAATTCCTAAGTTAGAGCAAGAACTAGAAAATCTACGAAGCAAAATTGATTCCCAAATGTTAAGTGATACCGTTACAGATGAAGATATAGCTAGAATTGTAGCTAAATGGACTAATATTCCTGTTCAAAAGTTAGTAAGTGGTGAAAAAGAAAAACTACTTAACTTAGAGGATAACTTGAAGAGTAGAGTAATTGGTCAAGATGAAGCTGTAAAAGTTGTAAGTAATGCAATTATTCGTGCTAGAAGTGGTATTAAAGATCCTAATAGACCAATAGGTTCATTTATATTCATGGGTCCAACCGGTGTAGGTAAAACCGAACTTGCTAAAGCTTTAGCCTATGAACTATTTGATGATGAACGTCATATGGTCAGAATTGACTGTTCCGAATACATGGAAGCATTCAATGTATCAAGACTCTTAGGGGCTCCTCCCGGATATGTTGGTTATGATGAAGGTGGCGAATTAACTGAAGCCGTAAGACGTAACCCTTATAGTATTGTTTTATTTGATGAAATAGAAAAAGCTCATCCTGATGTCTTTAATATATTACTGCAAATACTAGATGATGGCCGAATCACGGATAGTACGGGAAAACTAGTTGACTTTAAAAACACAATTATCATTATGACATCTAATTTAGGTAGTGAATACATATTAGATAATGAAGAGAACAGTGAATCTAAAGTAATGGAAGCTTTAAAAAGAACTTTCCGTCCTGAATTTATTAATCGTATTGACGAAATAGTAATATTCAAATCTTTAGGTAAAGAAGTAGTTTATAGTATTCTTGATAAAATTATTCATGAAACTGAATCAAGACTTAAAAACATTAATTTACATTTAAAATTAACTAATCAAGCTAAAGATTATATTATAGATCATTCTTATGAAGAAGCCTATGGTGCTAGACCAATTAAAAGATATGTAACGCACAACATTGAAACTTTAATCGCTGATAAAATAATTAAAGATGAAATTAAATATGGTGATATAATTACCGTAGGTGTATTAGATGATAAATTAGTATTAAATTAACAAGTATCATATGGTGCTTGTTTTTTTTGTCTAGATTTTAACTCAATGATTTGATAAAATAATAATATAAAAATATGGTGATAAAATGAATAAAATTGATGAAAAAAGCTATAGCTCATCCCTTTTTAGAAGGAAATGGAAGAAGCACAAGAATTTGGTTAGATTTAATATTAAAGAAAAACTTAAATAAAATAGTTAATTGGGAAAAGAAGCTCAGTAAATACTTTAGAAATTAAAACTTTAATTATGAATAATTTAACTGATGATTTAAGTTTAAATACTATTTTTAAAGGAATTGAAACTTCATATTATTATGAAGCAGAAGATTAAAACAGCATGTCCATACCTAACTTCTTTGTATATGAAAATTTGACTAAATAATCTTTTTATGATAATATATTTAGCAACTAAAGGGGGACTTTATATGTTAATATTTATTTAGGAACATCACTTTTCTGTTTTGCAAGTATTATTGTTAATATGCTAAGCTTTTATTGTAAATTAAAGAATGAAGGGTATAAATTTTCTTTAAAAAGCACTTTTTTAGAAGACTTTCTAGCTTTAGTACAGCTTATAATGACATCTTTAGTACCAATACTTAATTTGTATTTCTCTTACTGTATGCTTTTTGAAACTGGTTCTGAGTTTTATGAAAAATCAAAAGCTGATCTTATTAAAAATAATGTAATTTATAAAACTGATGATTCTAACAAAATTTTAACAAAGCTCGAAAAAGAGCCTATAACTAAAAAGTTTGAAGAAACCAAAACATCTACTATGGAAAATCCTAAAAAAGAATATGAAGAAATGACTATTGCCGAAAAAAGAGCCTATCTCCACCAAGAAATGGCTAAATTATTAGATTTATCTCTTTCGCTTGATGAAGAAACTAAAACACTCGATGATGATGTTCCAAGAACAAGAACAAAATAAAATACTTAGTTTTTGAACCTCTTGCTATTTATAGATAGTAGGGGATTTTTTCTTTAATTAAAGATTATAATATAAAAATGTAGAATAATCGTGTCTAACTCCCGACTGTTTTTGACATTTAATAAAAAATATGCTATAATTATCTTGTTATTAGCAATTTAGGGGGTTGTAAAATAACAAATAACGTCCTATTTAGGACTTTTTATTTTAGGGGGATTAGTATGAGTGAGAAAGGTGAGTTAGAGTTATTAAAGCTAATATATGATTCTAAAAAGAACAAAGTAGGTATAACTAAAGAGTTTATTACTAAAGCTTTAGAAATAATGGTCAAAGATATGAATCTTCACGATTATATCCGCAATATTGATTTTAAACTTCGTTCCAGACATTATTTAGCCAAATATCTAGCTGTTTCTAAATATATAAAAACAAACCTTGATTTTATGCTTAAAAGCTTAAAAAAGGAACAAAAAAATATCCACTTAAATAATATCGAAAGAGCTTATTTTATGTATATAAGTGTTGTAAGTATTTTACGTCATGAAGTAGAACATGCTAACCAAGTTCGCAAAGAAGATCACAATATAGATGATTTAGAAACGAAGATTTTAAAAATATGTGATGATTATTTAATTATTCAAAGAAATACTTATTATGAACAAGCTTTATTAGCAAGTGGTAAATCTCCAAATGATATTGATACTTTTATAGATCATCAATTTCTAGTTTATCTTGAAAATTATAATATTGCTCCACCTGAGAAATTAGCCGAAACTTATGCTCATACTACTACTTTAAATATTTTAGCTTTATTAAAAGCACCTTTAGAAAGTCTTATCATGTATGAAAATTATTTACTATTAACTAACTTTCTAGCTGGTTACCAAAACGGTAGCCCGACCCAAATATATTTAAAAAATATGGGAAAATCCCGTTTTTGGCCTAAAATAGAAGCAATGCAAGCAAGTTTAAGTGAAAAAGAAAGACTTTCTTTAGGACTTGAAGTTTCTGAAAGTACAATTCTTAAATTAACGAGAACTAAAAAAGAAATAAAAAAACGACTATTTATTTAAGCATTTAACCTTTACAAAACGAGTATAATTTACTATAATGTTAATAGTCACAAATAAAATATAGGAGTTGAAAAGATGACAAAACGTTCAAAATGTGAGTTTGATGAGTTTGTGTGTGATATACTAGAAAACGATCATTTTCTAGAAACCAAAAAAGATTTACATCATGGAACCAGTAAATACGAGCATTCCCTAAGGGTTGCCAAATTAAGTTATAGATTAGGAAGAATTTTTAAAGCTGATTTAAGAAGCATATCAAGAGCTGGTCTCCTTCATGACTTCTTCTTAGGTACTAGAAAAGAATCAGCCCAAAATTCTTATTTAAGACATCCTGTAACGGCCTCTAATAATGCTAAAAAATATTTTAACGTTAATGAACTTGAAAGTGAAGCTATAAAAACCCATATGTTTCATCATGTTTTAATCAAAAAAATATTTCCCTTTATTAATAGGGAAGAAAAAGCTAGTGTTAAAGAATTTAAACCCAAAAGTAAAGAAGGTTGGATAGTTTGTGCATCAGACCTATTAATTTCCATCGTTGAGTGTGAACGCTTCCAATTTACTTATGCTTTTAATGTAGCTCTCCTTTTAATCTTTAATGTTATTTTATTTAAAAATTAAGTGATTATTATTAGTCACTTTTTTCTTGTCACTAAATACTTCCTTTGTTATAATATTTAAATCACTAGGAGGTATTATATGAGAGATGCTTGTATTATAACTGATCGCGAATTAATATGGTATAATGGTGATGATTTTGTTATAACTGATGGCGGCGAATTAATGAAATATAAGGGTAATGCTAAAGTAGTTACCATACCTGAAGGGGTAAAATATATTCATGACAGAGCTTTTTTTAAAAAAGGATTAAAAAAAGTAATATTTCCTCAAACTTTAGTATCGATTGGTGATGAAGCATTTGCTTACAATAACTTAAGAAAATTAGTATTTAAAAGTCAAGTTGAAATAGGAAAAGAGGCTTTTAAAGATAATAAAATAAAAAGTGTTAAAGGTCCAGTATCCTATATTGTCAATTCCTTTGTAGGGAACCCAATAATGCATAAAGAAGGTATGATTATAATCGGAAATAATTTAGTTGCTTATAAAGGTGAAGCAAAAAAGCATATTATTATTCCCGAAGGGGTAACCATAATTAATTTTGGAGCTTTCTATGACAAAGAAATAGAACAAGTAACATTTCCATCTACCCTAAAAGTTGTTGGTAGTGAAACATTCGTCCGTAATAAATTAACTAGCATAGAATTTAAAAGTCCTGTTAAAATAGATGCTGGGGCTTTTATATACAACCAAATAAAAGAGGTTAGGGGTCCCGTAATTTTTTGTAGCCCAGGTGCTTTTTATGGAAATCCCATTGGTGATCAGAAATTTGTAGTTATAGATGGTACTCTTATAAAATATAATGGTTATGGCGATGAAGAAAACGTTGTTATTCCTGAAGGCGTAACCGTAATTAAAAATCAAGTGTTTCTTAATAAAAAAATAAAACAAGTAACATTTCCTCGAACTTTAAAAAAAATAGAAACCCAGGCTTTTAAGTGGAATAAGTTAACTAGATTAGAGTTTAAAAGTCCTGTTGAAATAGATGCTGAAGCTTTTGCCGACAACAATATCCAAGAGATTATTGGTCCCGTAATTTCTTGTAGCCCAAGTGCTTTTAGCGGGAATATCTTTATGAATCTATATTTTACTATCATAGATAATACCCTTTTAAAATATAATGGCACTGATTTTACTGTTGAAATACCCGAAGGAGTAAAAAAAATTGCCAAAGAAGCCTTTGCCTATAAAAAATTAAAAAAAGTAATATTCCCGAGTAGTTTAGAAGTAATAGAAGATAAGGCTTTTTATTATAATCAATTACAAGAACTAACATTTAAAAGTCCTGTAGTTATTAAAAAGGATGCTTTTAGTTATAATCCCATTACTAAAATAAGTGGTCCAATAAAAGAATTATATGCTAATACTTTTGATGATAAATTACTGAATATAGAATTTATAGATGGTTTAGAATTAATTGAAACTATCAATGCAGATCACATATTATTACCTAGTACTACTAAAAGAATTAAAGGTTCATTTTCTAAAATTACCATTATTAATCCCAGTCTAACTTTATTAGATAATATTGCTAAAGATAAACCGGATATAAAAAAATTAGTTATTGAAACTCCTCTTTATAATCCTGAAATAGGTAGGAGAGTAAAAGAATTAGGCTCATGGGTAACTTATAAATATTATAATTATGATAAATATTTAAGGGATAATACTGAATTAAATGAATTAATTATTGAAATAGAAAATATTTTAGATAATTCTCATATCTCTAAATCTAAAGTAATAAAATATATTTTGTCTTTAGCTAAAGATTATGAAACATTCATAAATGAACATAAACCTACATACAAAGAAGATTTTGGTATGCCCAACACTTCTAGTATTTTTAGTAAAACTTTTGAATTAAAAAGTAAACTTATCGAACTAAAAAAATATTTATTAACAGAAATAAAAAAGGAAGAGTTAATAAATGAAGTTAAAAAAGTTATTGATGCTATAAATAATTCTTCTAATAACACTTCTATTTTTTCTATTATAAGCTATATAACTTTAAGTGATGATGAAACATTTAAAGCTAGTTTAATAAAAAAACTTGAAAGTATTATTGCAACTTTAAACCAAAACAAACTTAATATTGATAATGAAATATTATCTAAAACCCTTACCGAATACACTTTATTAGCCGAAAACAAACTAAATCTAATTAAACCATATTATGAAGTATTAGACTTATTAAATAAACAGATCGATATAATGAAGCTTATAGTTGCTAATACACCATTTAAAACTAGTCTTGTACCCTATGTTATAAAAGCCACAAAATTAAAAAAACATTTGAAAAATATGCTTTCATCATCTATAAATAATAGTTTTGATCTTAATCTTTTAAAACAAAATATAAGTAAAATTCTTAATTCCTTTTTAGATAAATATAACCATTTAAAAGGTTTTACTAATCTATTTAATGAAACTGAAAGTTATCCCATATTTTCTGATAGTGTAATATCAAGCAACTATATTTTAACTATTAATCAAGTTTTAGCAGAAATATATACTTTAATCGAAATTGGCAATATTGATGAAGAAACAAAAAACACCATTGAAAAAGAAATAGCAACTATTATGAAAAAGTGGCAAAATAAGATGATTGAAAGCAATTTTATTTATCAAGAATCTTCTTATTTTCATCAAATGACTATAAAAGATAACTATAAATTCGAATTAGAAATCTTAAAAGAATTATATTTGATTATATTTAATCTATCTTCATACCTAAATAATTTATCTTTTTATGAGACTTTAAGAATGCATAGCTAACTCTTTTTAAGTAAAAATATGTAAACTATTTAATTTATCTAAATATAATAAATTCCGACCTCAAATTACTAATTTTAATTACCAAAATACCCAAATTAATAAGCAAATTTATCAAAATACAAACTAAATATGTATAAATCTGTAA
Organism: uncultured Bacilli bacterium; assembly: GCA_944327425.1. Taxonomy (GTDB): domain Bacteria; phylum Bacillota_I; class Bacilli_A; order RF39; family UBA660; genus Caccenecus. The sequence goes on along the minus strand of CALVHJ010000005.1, from coordinate 15,743 downwards.
TTTGCCTTCCTTCTAATTTTATAGTATAGTAAAAAATGAAAGGAAGGCAATATATGTTAAATAACATGAATAATAATTTAGTAAATCCCGAAAGTGAAATTAATGATATTTTTGATGATATTAAAGCGTTAGTAATAAATAGTAGAAACAAAGTTTATTCTACCGTCAATACTGAAATGCTTAAATTATATTGGAATATTGGTAAATCTATTATGAAAATCCAACAAGGAGAAGAAAGAGCCAGCTATGGTGATGCCGTGCTTGAAAAATTATCACAAAAACTGACCGCTGAATTTGGTAAAGGCTTTTCTAAAAGAAATTTAGAAAGAATGAGAAAATTTTATATTTATTTTCCAATTGCGACAACACTGTCGTCGCAATTAAGTTGGTCCCATTATTTGGAATTAATTAAAATAGAAGAAGAACCTAAAAGAAATTTTTATTTGAATGAATGTATAAATTCTAAATGGAGTGTAAGAGAACTCGAAAGACAAAGAGATTCATTATTATATGAAAGATTAACTTTATCAGCCGATAAAAAGAAGATATTAGAACTAGCCGAAAAAGGGGTTGAATTAAAAAGTAGTAAAGATTTGGTAAAAGATCCTTTTGTTTTAGAGTTTTTAGATATAAAAGAAAATACTGATTATTTAGAATCAGATTTAGAAAAAAACATTTTAGCCCATTTAAAAGAATTTTTGCTAGAACTAGGAAAAGGGTTTATGTTTGTTGGTTCTCAAGTAAGATTAACATTGGAAGAAGATCATTTTTATCCAGACTTAGTTTTCTATAATAGGCTTTTAAAATGCTTTGTAATAATAGATTTAAAAATTGGCAAAGTATCTCATCAAGATATTGGGCAAATGCAAATGTATGTTAACTATTATGATCGAGAAATTAAAGATCAAGATGAAAATCCAACTGTTGGTATTTTATTATCAACCTCAAAAAATAAAACTGTTGTAAAATATACACTACCAGAGGATAACCAAAATATTTTCTCAGCAAGCTATAAGTTGCATCTTCCCACCGAAGAAGAACTAATAAATGCTGTTGAAGAAGAAAAAAAGAATTTAGAATTAAATACCTAATTATGCCATAATAAAAATCAAGGATTTAAATGAACTTTGTCTTTCCTTGATTTTTTTTAATTATCTAAAATAGATAAATATAAATATTGCTAAACATACACAATAAATACTAAACTTCCACAAATTACCTTTCCTTACAATTTCACTTAACCACCGATAAGAGAAATATGTCACAATTCCTGCTGCTACTAATCCACTTAAGTAAGGAAGAAAAACACTAGCTAAATTTCCCGCTTCAATTATATCTTTAACTCCCAAAATCATTGTTCCTACACTTATGGGAAAATATAAAATAAAAGTATATTTTAAAGCTGTACTCCGACTCATTCCTACCAGTAAACATAATACTAATGTCGTTCCACTTCTACTAATTCCTGGGAATAATGCTACAATTTGCAATATCCCAATAATTAAAGCATCTTTTAAAGTAATATCATCGTCTTCTTTTTTTCCATTCTTATTTTTAACGAGTAAAAGCATTAATGCCGTAAACAAGAAAGCAAACCCTAAAAGCGTAATATTTTGTAATTTACTTTCAATAAAATCTTTAAGAAGTAACCCCGCAATACCTATAGGAATAGTAGAAACTATAATATACATACAATATCTAAATTTATTTTTATATTTATCTCTTAAATCCTTCTTAAATATATATAAGAAAAACGCTTTTAAAAGCTCTATTACATCTTTTCTAAAAATAAACAAAATAGCTAAAAATGATCCAAAATTAGTTACTATCTCAAAATTAAGATCATTAAACATATTAGTATTAAAAATATTTTTAAAAAGAAAAATATGTCCACTAGAAGAAACTGGTATTGGTTCTGTAAATCCTTGAATAATACCTAATATAATATAAATTAAATAATTCATTTAAATCACCTACTTAATTATATAATATTTTTTAAATTTAAGAAATAAAATTATAGGGGAGTTGCTATGTTTAAAGTTTTACTTTACATTTTTGGTGTCATCTTAACAAGTATTGGCTTATTTTTTATTATAATTTATTTAAATTTATTAACAATGGGGTATAGTTTTTTAGAATTTGTTAAATTTATAAGTAGAAGAGGAGAAGTATGGTTATTAGTAGTAGGTATTATATGTATTGTTTTTTCATTAGAAAGGCGGATAAAAAATGAATTACTATTACGACATAATATTAAATTGGGGCGAAAACAAGGCATATGAGTTTTATGAATGGAATGATACTGATTATTTAGAATTAATTAAAAAAATTCCTTTAATCAAAATAAAAACAAAAATATTCCTCGATTTTATTAGCAAAAATTTTAAAGTAAACAAGGATTTTCTAGACATGATTAAAGACAAAACATTAGTAAGTACGAAAAAAAATTTAGGAAGAATAGAATATGCTTGTTTATTTACTGACACTAAAAATGTTATTGCTATAGAATTTAATGATAATGGTTTAAGTATTAATAGAAGTAAACTATTAATAGATGATGAATTAAGTGTTTTAGAAGTAATATATGGCATGAAGGAAACTACTTTAAATTATGAAGTAATAGATGAACTTAATCATGATAATACCTTAAGACAAATAAGTGAAGCTAAAAAACTAATTTTATTAGAATTAAATAATTTATATCAAAATAAAGAAATAGATAAATTAAAATATTTATATTATGAATATCAAAAAGAAGCAATAGATGACATTGATTATATTTATGAAAGTCTAATAAATGATTTAAACACTAAGTTTACCAAAGATATTTTAAAGTTATATTATATTATTAAATTATCATATAACCAAATAAAACATAATAACTAACAAAAATTATTTAAAACCCTATAATTCCGTGTTATAATTAGTCCTAAGGACGGTGTATTATGAATTTACCAAATATGCAAGAAGCTCGTTTAAGAACTGATGCTTTAGTAGAAGTTATCGAAGCTAAAAATATAAAAAGTGATAGATTTAAAAATAAAAAGTATTTTATTAGAACTTACGGTTGTCAAATGAATGTTCATGATTCTGAAGAAATAAAAGGAATATTAGAAAATTTAGGTTTTAAAGAAACTTTAGAAGTTCAAGATGCTGATCTTGTAGTTTTAAATACTTGTGCGATAAGAGAAAATGCCCATGATAAAGTCTTTGGCTTTTTAGGAAGATTAAAACATTTAAAGAAAGATAAACCTGATTTAATTATTTGTGTTGGCGGCTGTATGCCTCAAGAGGAAAGCGTAGCTAACTTATTAAAAGAAAAATATCCTTTTGTAAATATTGTTTTTGGCACTCATAATATTAATGATTTAGGTACCCTTATTTTAGAAGAAAGTAAAAAACAATTAATAGAGGTTTATTCTATCGAAGGCAATGTCTATGAACATATGGATTATGTAAGAGATTCTAAATTTACCGCTTGGGTAAACATTATGTATGGTTGTGATAAATTTTGTACATATTGTATAGTACCTTTCACCCGAGGTAAACAAAGAAGCCGTAAAATGGCCGAAATTATTAAAGAAGTTGAAAAATTAAAAGAAGAAGGATACTTAGAAGTAACACTTTTAGGTCAAAATGTTAATGCTTATGGCAAAGATTTAGATAGTGATTATGATTTTGCTACACTCTTAGAAAATGTTGCTAAAACAGGTATTAAAAGAGTTCGCTTTGTCACAAGTCATCCTTGGGATTTTACTGATGAAATGATAAATGTTATCGCAGGCTTTGAAAATATCATGCCTTATATTCATTTACCTCTTCAAAGTGGTAGTTCCAAAATACTTAAATTAATGGGGAGAAGATATACGCAAGAAGAGTATATAGCTTTATATAATAAAATAAAAAGCAAAATAAAAAATGTAAGTATTACGACTGATATTATTGTCGGATTCCCTAATGAAACTGATGAAGACTTTGCCGAAACTTTAAAAGTAGTAAACGAATGTAAATTTGACGGTGCCTTTACATTTATTTACTCACCAAGAGAAGGAACACCAGCTTCTAAAATAAAAGATACTATCCCCTTAGAAGTAAAAGAACAAAGACTATATAAATTAAATGAACTAATTAATTCTTATAGTTTAGAACATAATAAGAAATATATAGGTAAAACCGAAGAAGTTTTAGTTTTAGGTCCTAGTGAAAAAGGGGAAGATAAAGTATACGGATATACTAAAACAATGAAGTTAGTAAATGTATCTAATGCTAAAGATGATATAGGAAAACTCATACTTGTTTATATAACAGATGCTAAAAGTTTCAGTTTAGATGGCGAAAAAGTAATATTTGCTAAAAATTAGTTAAAAAGGACTTGTAGGAATGATAAAAATATCTTATAATTATAAATAGTAAAATAGGTGATAATATGAGAAGTGGTTATAAAATAACTTTAGGAATATTAACAATTATGATTCTAGTAACAATTACTGTTGGTACAAGTTATTCTTACTATTCTATAGCAAGTGAACAAGCAAATCCCAATGAACTAGCTACCACTTGTTTTGAGATTAGTTTTAGTGAAGGAAGTAATGGCTCAATTAATTTAGCAGCTACTTATCCAATGAGTGAGGAAAGTGCTTTAACAAGGCTTAATCCCTACAACTTTACGATAACTAATACCTGTTCATCAGGAGCAACCACCAACTATATTGTTACACTAAATACTTTAACAGCTAGTCCTTCAAATCTAACAAGTTATATTAATTACAAACTAAACACCGTAACTAGTGCTGGAACAGCTAATGCTAAAATAAGAGTATATGGTGGTGATGTTAATGCTGATGGGGCAATAACTGATGATGATCGTCAACTTATATTATCGAGAGTAACTAATTCTCAACTTTTTAATGCGATTCAAAATGAGATAGCTGATGTTGATAATGATCAATTTATAACAGCTTCTGACGCAGCACAAATTTCTAGAATAGTATCTGATTCAGAGTCTCCTATATATTTAGAAGCTGATGCTTCCCTAGATGGTGCTTCTTCCTATATTAAGTCTGATCCAACTCTAAATGGTTTAGGGTTATATGTCCCTTATTTAGCAGGTACAACATCAAGATTAACAGCTAGTCAGTATGATTTAAATAGTACAGTAAAACAAGAACAAGGTATTGATACAAGCTATAGCTTAGCAACAGGTACTTTAAATCCTGGTGAATCAGTTACATATAATTTATATTTATGGATTGATGAAAGTGCTACTAATGATGTTATGAATCAAAATTTCACTGGTCGTGTTCTCGTTTATAGTTATATGTAAACTTCCAAATTGGAAGTTTTTTTAATTTAATACTTGTAGGAAAGCTAAAAATACTATATAATGTAATATAGTGAGATAGTGGTGATAGAATTGAACAACAAAAAATACGTCGCGTTACTGATATCGTCCATAGTAATAGTAGTTGTTGCAGCAATTAGTGTTACCTATGCTTATTTATCATTTAATGCTACCCAAACAGAAGCAAATATTATTTCAACTGGATGTTTTAATATTAACTTTGAGGATAGAGATTCAATTAATATGTTAAGTAGTTACCCAATGAGTAGTTCAACTGCATTTAATAATATTACCCCATACTCTTTTACGATAACAAATACTTGCCAAAATAATACTCCTTATTATGTGCTGTTAAATATTTACGATACAACCAATGATGATTTGTTGACTTATATCAACTATTCATTTGATGCAAGTACTGTACACAAATTATCAGATATGACACCAATAGATGCACCAAGCAATGTAATTAGTTCAGATATTAAAGCTTCATATTTAATAGAAACGGGAACTCTTTCTGAAACTAGTCCTAGCAAAACATATGAATTATATTTATGGATTGATGAGTCTGCAGGCAATAATATAATGGGTCAAAATTTTAAGGCAGAAGTCATGGTTTACAGTAGCATGGACTTAGATATTCCTGATATTCCTGATACCCCAGACGAACCAGTTGAACCAGAACCACCAAAGCCAACTATAAAAGACGAGATTTTAGCGAACTCTACACCTGGAAGTGAAACACCAACTTTTAACAAAACAAGTTGTAGCAGTGGATGCGGCGAGAAAACAGTAGGTTTATATGAAGGAACAAGAAATAACGGCACCGTTTATTATTTTCGTGGAGATATAGCTAATAATTATGTTAATTTTGGCGGATTTACATGGCGAATATTAATGATTGATGAAAACGGAAATATAAGGATGATTCTAGATGATTTGATTAGAAATAATGGCAATATTGTAACAAAGCAATTTAAAACAACTAATTCATCTAGTAGTAGTTCTGCATCTATCACTCTTGTAAGTTATATAAATGATGTCAATGATAGCAGCCAAAATTCTCCATTATATGGTAGTATATCATCGACAGATCCTACTAATCTTAGAGGTTGGTATAATACTTATTTAACCGATTATGAAGAATATATAGAAACCTCATCTTTTTGCATAGACACCTCAGGAGCATCTTATTCAAGCAGTGTATATTATTATGGACCATACCGAAGAATAGGAGCAGATACAAGAATATATAATCCATCTTTTGATTGTACAGGTGGAACAATAATAGATGAGAAAGTCGGTTTATTATCTTCAGATGAATACGTTTTTGCAGGAGGAGCATTCCGTGCTGCGAATACAAGTTTCTTCCTATATACAGGCGATAATACTAGATGGTGGACTCTTTCACCAGCTTATTATGATTCTAGCCAAAGAAAATCAAGTTCTTTTGCTGTTTTAGCAGATGGTTCTATTACTGACTACATAGATGGCAATACTATTACCAATACAGGTGGAATTAGACCAGTAATTACGATATCTGGAGATACTCCAATTGAAGGTGATGGTTCAAGTTCTGCTCCATACCAAATTGCAACTTAATAAATTAGAATAGTGTGTGTTATAACTATTCTTTTTTTCTAACTAAAAATAAGAGCTTGAAATGTTAATGTAATTAATATAAAATAAAAGTATAAACAGATTGAAATGGAGGACATATGAAAAAAGAATTAAGTGAATTTAAAAAATTTATTGCTAGAGGAAATGTAATCGACCTAGCTGTCGGTGTAATTATTGGAGGTGCATTCTCATCTATTGTAACCAGTCTTGTAAATAATATTTTAACGCCAATTTTAGGATTAGTTTTAGGTGGTGTTGATTTTTCTAATTTATTAATAACATTTCGGGATACCAAAATAGAGTATGGAGCTTTTATTCAAAGTATTATTGATTTCTTGATTATTGCTATTTGTATATTTATAATTATAAAATTTATTAATAAAATTACGCATTTAAAGAAAAAAGAGGAAGAAAACGTTAAAGAATCACCTAAAAAAAGTAATGAAGTATTATTATTAGAAGAAATAAGAGATTTATTAAAAGAAAAGAATGATAATCAATGATTCTAGCTGTTATAGGTCCAACCGGAGTTGGCAAAACTAAATTAAGTATTTTATTAGCTAAAAAATATAATGCTATTATTATTAATGCTGATGCCATGCAAGTGTATAAAGGAATGAATATTGGCACAGCTAAAATAAAAGAAAATGAAAAAGAAGGGATACCTCATTACTTATTTGATATAAAAGATGTTCGTGATAATTATACAGTTTATAATTATCAACTAGATGCTAGAAAGATAATTAACAAATTTCCTGATAAAAACATCATCTTTGTTGGTGGCACCGGACTTTATTTAAAAGCAGCTTTATACAGTTACGAATTTTCTTTTGAAGAAAAAACAACCAATAATTATGAAGAACTTACAAATGAAGAACTTTATACTATTGCTCTAAAAAAAGATCCTCATATGAATATCCATAAGAATAATCGTCAAAGATTAGTAAGATTTTTAAATAAAGAATCTTTAGATGTTCCTGTATCTACTCCTTTATATAATGCTATATATATTGGTCTTACTTGTGAAAGAAGCATATTATATGAAAGAATTAATAATCGAGTAGATGAAATGTTTAATGAAGGATTAATCTCTGAAGTAAAGAGTTTTTATGACCAAAAAATAAATTCCAAAGCTTTATCTACAGCGATAGGATATAAAGAATTATACAAATATTTTGATGGCGAAATAACACTTGATGAAGCAAAAGACTTAATCAAAAAAAATTCTAGACATTACGCTAAAAGACAATATACGTGGTTTAACAATCAAATGGATATATCTTGGTTTAATGTGAATTTTAACAATTTTAAAGAAACCGTTCTAGAAGTAGAAAAATACATTGATAATAAAAATAAAATTAAATAGGTGATGAACTTTGAATAAAATAATAAAAAACGTATTAACGAAAATGGAAAACACAGGGTATGAAGCCTACGTGGTAGGAGGCTATGTAAGGGATTTACTATCTGGTATTTTTTCTTATGATATTGATATTTGTACGAATGCCACTCCCAAAGAATTACTAACGATATTCCCAAATGCTTCTTCTAAAAACTTAGGAGGAATTGAATTTAAAATAAAAGAGTATCACATAGAAATTACGACTTACCGAGAAGAGATAAAATATAAAGGAAGAAAACCTGTCGAATTTAATTACATAAACAACTTAGTCATAGATTTACAAAGAAGAGATTTTACAATTAATGCAATTTGTATGAATAGCAAAGGTGAGATTATTGATTTAGTTGGTGGAATTGATGATTTAAGTGATTTAAAGGTAAAAATGATTGGCAATCCGGAAGAAAAAATAAAAGAAGATCCCTTAAGAATACTAAGAGGAATAAGGATTGCTACCCTCATAAATTTTAATTTAGATACTAATCTTTATAAAGAAATAGCAGCTAACAAAGATTTAGTTTTAACTTTATCTAACACTAGAATAAAAGAAGAATTAGATAAAATTCTTCTATCTAAAAACGTAAAAAGAGGCTTAAACCTATTAAATGATTTAGGTATCTTAAATTTATTAGAGTTAACTAATTGGCAAGACATAATACCTGTAAAAAACCTTGAAGGAATGTATGCTCAAATAAAAATAAATTATGACTTACCTTTTACCAAAGTTGAAAAAAGTAATATTATAGCTATCCGCCGTATAATTAATAATGGCCTAATAGATAAATCTATAATTTATAATTATGGCTTATATATATCATTAGTCGCCGGTGAAATATTAAACATTGATAAAAAAGAAATAAACAAATTATATAAATCACTACCTATCCATACTAAAAAAGATATAAATATTAAAGCCAGTGATATAGTAAAAATTTTAGAAATAGACTATTCTAAAAAAGTAAGTATTATCTTAAAAGATATTGAAAATTTAATAATTAATGGTAAAATAAGAAATAAAACAAGTGATATAGAAAAATATATAAAAGAACATAAAAGTGAGTGGTGATTATGAACATTAATTATTTTAAATGTCAAAAATATATTACTAACAATTTATTTATTAAAAAAGCCTTATCTTTAAAATTATCCTTAGAAGAATTTTTAATGTTAACTTATTTTGATAATGATTATAATAACTATTTAAATATTGATGAATTAAGTCAAAATATTGGTATTTCTACTGATAAAGCTTATGAAGTTTTTACTAATCTCTTATCTAAAAAAATAATTGATATTAAAACCGAAAAAGATATTGAAGGACGCTTAATCGAAAAAGTAAGTTTAGATAATTTTTATGAAATGATTATTCTCGATGAAAATGAAAATACCAAAAAAGAAATTAAAACAGATATTTATAATGAATTTGAAAATGAATTTGCTCGTCCTATTACGAGTATGGAATATGAAATAATAAATGCTTGGTTAAATAATAATTATAGTGAAGAACTAATTATTGGAGCTCTAAAAGAAGCGGTGTATAATGGTGTTAAGAATTTAAGGTATATTGATAAGATCTTATATGAATGGAATAAAAAAGGCTTTAAAACAATGAATGATGTAAACAATCATTTACAGAAGAAAGATAACATAAAAAAGGAGGATAGTGAGTTATTTGATTATAACTGGTTAGACGATGAAGAGTGAAGATATAATTGACATATTAGATAAATATTATCCTGAGGCAACTTGTGAGTTAAACTATACCCAAGATTATGAACTTTTAATTGCTACTGTCCTTAGTGCCCAATGTACAGACAAAAGGGTAAATATGGTAACTAAGGAGTTATTTAAAAAGTATGATTTAAAAGGTTTAAAAGAAGCTGATATTCATGATATTGAAAATATTATTAGACCCTGTGGTTCTTATACGAAAAAAGCTAGTTATATCAAAACTATTGCCACTAAATTAATCCAAGATTATAATGGTATCGTCCCCAATAATAGAAGTTATTTAGAAAGTTTACCGGGAGTAGGCAGAAAAACATGTAATGTAGTCCTTTCTAATATTTATGATGTACCTGCTATTGCTGTTGATACTCATGTAGCTAGAGTATCAATTAGACTCGGTCTAGCCAAAGAAGTTGATGATGTATCCATAATTGAACAAAAACTAATGAAGAAGTTTCCTCAAAACAAATGGAGTAGACTTCATCACCAATTAGTGTTATTCGGTCGGTATAATTGTACAGCTAGAAGTCCTAAATGTAGTAGTTGTCTATTTAAAGAAAAGTGTAAATATTTTAAAAAAAATTACTCCTAAGTGAGTAATTTTATTGTGATTTAATATCTTGTATTTCTAACAAATCTTTAAATTCTAAAGCTGTAAATATTCCTTTACTACTTCCCAGTTCCCCATCTTTAAAATAAAGAATAATAGGAACATCAGAAATAATAGACTCTTCTATATTTAAAGCTTTAGCAATATCAGCCTTATAATCTTTATTAGTATCTTTAAAATTAGTAACATTTAGAAAATAGAAATTATTTTGTAAATGATATTCATCAATTAAAGGTTTTAATTCTTCTTCTAAATTATAAACATCTTCATCATTAGTATAACTAATATATAGAAAATAATAACTAGGCGTCTCTGATAAAACTGAACTAATCTCATCAATATCTGTCATTTCTAAACTAATCGTATTAGTACTAATTAAATAACTATTTAAATATTTTTCTTGTTCTTTAACTGTAGCCCATTTATGAAAATATAATGCCAGAAAAATTATGGCTAAAATAATACAAAGTCCTATAAAATATTTTTTAACAGTTTGATTTTGATACTTTATTTTACTGTTACTTGCCATAACATCCCTCCAATAATATTTTATCACATAATAATCTTATTTGTAAATTACTTTTTTATTCAGGCTTATCTTCTAATTTAACCAAAACTTCTCGTGGCTTAGAACCATTCGCTGGTCCTACAATACCTCTTTCTTCAAGCAAATCTACTACTCTAGCCGCTCTATTATAACCAAGTCTAAATCTTCTTTGTAAAAGGCTAGTACTAACTTTACCAGTTTGAATTGCAAATTCTACAATCTCATTATATAAAGGATCATCGTATTCTTCCACTTCACCAGGTGAACCATGAATACCACTTCCAGTAGCATCTAAATTTTGCATTTCTTCGTTATAATGAGCTACTTGCTGCTTACATACATAATCGATAATTCTTTTTATTTCATCATCACTAATAAAGCAACCTTGAATTCGTATTGGAACATTTTCTCCCATCGGAAGATATAACATATCACCTTTACCTAAAAGCTTTTCCGCTCCACTCATATCAAGTATAGTTCTTGAATCAATATTAGAGGCAACAGCAAAAGCTATACGCGAAGGAATATTAGCTTTAACAACTCCTGTAATAACATCTGTTGATGGTCTTTGCGTAGCCACAATTAAATGTATTCCCGCTGCTCTTGCCATTTGGGTAATTCTCATAATAGAATCTTCCACTTCTTTACTTGCTACTAACATCAAATCAGCAAGTTCATCAATAATAGCCACTATATAAGTCATTTTAGGAATATTTGTTCCATTATTTTTATTTTCTTTTACGACCCAGTCATTATAACCCGCAATATTCTTAACATTTTTCTCACTAAACAAATCATAACGTTTATCCATTTCTGCTACTAACTTTTGCAAAGCTATACTAGCTTTTTTCGGATCACTTACCACTGGACATAAAAGGTGAGGAACACCATTATAATTAGATAGTTCTACTTTTTTCGGATCGACTAACATAAGTTTTACTTCATCAGGTTTATAACGCATGAGAATTGAACAAATCATCGTATTAGTACAAACCGATTTACCTGAACCAGTAGATCCCGCTATTAAAAGATGAGGCATTTTTGCTAAATCAGCTAGTTGTGGTCTACCCATAATATCTTTACCTAAAGCAACAACAATTTTTGCCTCACTCATCGCTTTTGATTCATGAGCAAGTACTTCCTTAAACTTAACAGCACTTATACTCGGATTAGGAATTTCTATACCTATAGTGCTTTTTCCTGGAATAGGAGCTTGGATTCTAACATCTTTAGCCGCTAATGCTAAAGCTATTTCTTTATTAATACCAACAATTCTTGATACTTTTGTCCCACTAGGTACTCTTACTTCATATTGCGTAACCGCTGGACCTATATGAATTTCCACAACTTGCCCATTAATTTGAAAGTCTTTTAAAACTCTTTCTAAATTTTCTTGATTACTGCGAATATAATTATTAGAAGCCGAATTCTTTTTCGGCGGATTAACATTATCTAATAAAGATAAAGGGGGAAGCACATAATTACTATTAGCTTCATAAACACTATCTTTATTAGTTTCCAAATTCTCTTTTTGAGGTTCTTTCATTGTTTTTAATTCTTCCATACTAGTAATAACAATTTTATCGTTTTTCTTACTTTCAAATTCCTGATCTTCTTCATATTGATATTCTTCCTCTTTAACAGACTTTTCTTTTGGTGTACAATTTTTAAGTTTAACAAAGAAAGCCTTTATTTTACTAACAACATCTGCAAAAGTAATATTAAATATCAAAATAATACTAAATATCGTTAAGATAACTGCGACAATTTTTGTACCTGTAAGTCCAAACAAACTACTAAAACCTATCGCACATATAGCTCCTATAACACCTCCGCCAATTTCAATAGAAGTATCTCCACTTGTAAATAAAGCCGTATTAGATCCTATAGTTGAAATACGTTCCATATACTGATCAATAGTAGTTTGAAAGATATCCCCAGCTCCATTACAATTCTCAATAAAACCAAAATGACTAGCTACTAACAAAACAATTATAATAATATATATCCCAATTAACCTTTGACTTAAAAATTTAGGTAAACTTCTTTTAACAATCATATATATTCCTAAACCCAAAATAAAGATTAAAAGAAAAATCCAAGCCCATCCTCCTACTAAAAACATTGCAAATTTTTTAATAATAGAACCAACCGGACCAAACCCAAAACCAATAATTCCAATTAATATTAATATTAAACCTGTAAGTTCAGCACTTAATCCTACTTTTTCTGTATCATCTTTTTTTGTTTTTTTCTTCTTTGCCATCTTACTTCACCATAATAATTATAACGTAAAGAAGAGTTTAATGCAAATAGTTTATTGTAAATAGACATATTTTATGATAGAATACTAAAGATATGTAGAGGTAAAAAATGATCAAAGTAGAAGAAAACAAAACAACTTATATTATAAATAATGTAGTAATGGGAGAAGTAGACTATCCTTATATTAATGATAATACAGTAAATATTAATCACACTTTTGTAGATCCATCATTAAGAGGACAGGGTATAGCGGGCAAACTCATGACTGAAGTATTTAAATATTTACAAGAACATAACTTAAAAGTAGTCTGTACTTGCCCTTATGCAACTTCATGGCTCGAACAACATCCAGAATATCAACGTCTTAAAGTTGATTAATAAGAAATTTTATGTTATAATTTACTCACATATGTAAGTATTTACATATAATATAAAAAAGCGGTGAATCCAGCCGTATAAATTGGAACTTAAAAAAGCGGTGAATCCAGCCATAAATCGGAACTTAAAAAAGCGGTGAATCCAGCCATAAATTGGAGCTTAAAAAAGTAGGTTAGAGACTCAACTCTAATCTTTTCTTTTTAGCATTTTTATAGTATAATTATATTAGTTGTAGGGGGGATAAGTTTGAAAAATTTTAAAATTGTAAGCGTTGATACCGATTATTGTGATTATTTAAGAAAATTTGATCCAAAAGTAATTTATAATAAAGGAACAAAAAAATTAAGACCATTTATTGGTGTTTTATTTAAAATAGATAAATGGGAATATTTTGCTCCTCTATCAAGCCCAAAGCTTAAACATAAATCAATGAAAAACACCTTTGACTTTTTTAAAATAAAAAATGGAGAATTAGGGGCAATTAATTTTAATAATATGATCCCGGTTACTAAAGATAATTATATTGAAATTGATTTATATACCAATGTATTAAGCATTCAAGAACGAAAGTACCAAAAAATGCTAAAAGAACAATTAGCATGGTTGAATGCAAACAAGCATCAAATTAAAGATCATTCTTATAAATTATATATGAAATATAAAAATAATAAATTATCATTAAATATTAGAAATAGATGTTGCAATTACCCACTACTAGAAAGTAAAAGTGTTGAATTTAACAAAATTCACAATTAAGGAAGAAGGGATACTATAAAAGAAGTGTTATTAAAAGACATTGATGATTTAAACTCTTTTTTTCATTTTACCAATAAATCTAATTTAAAAAATATAAATTTATATGGTTTAATTCCTAGAATAGGTATAAATGCTAATAATATAGAAGCAACCAAAAAAGTGTTTTTTTCTAAGGGAAAAACAGCAGTTTTAGAACTATGTGATGTATGGCTTAAATGGATGATGAATAATGCCTTTGGCCCCAAAGATCTGTATGGGTATTATAAAGAAATGCGTTTTGATGAAAAAAGAAAATTAATTTCTCTTTGGAGTGAGGAGTTTTTAACAAGAGAATATCTAAAAGATGAAGCAAAATTGAATTTTGTTTTTGAAATAGTATATAATAAGATGAAAAAAGCGGTATATCTCTTACTCGATTTAGATGATAGCATTTATTCTGTGTATGATATAGATGAAGTAAAAGATAAAATGTTAAAAGAAAAAGAAAATAAGATAGATTATTACTATATGAAAGAAATGTACGGATCATTTAGCAATGTTGATAATAATAAAATGGAAAGATGGAATATGCACACTTTATCTGATGTAGGGGTACTACCTGATAAAGTAAGTTTAATTAAAGCTAGTAATGGTAATAGTGATATGTTATCAGTGGTTATGGAAATTTACGAAGAAAAAGGAATAGAGTATAATTGGGATATATTAATTAAATATATTAGTTATGTGAAAAGAAGGGAGCATATATATGGGATTATTTGATAAATTTAAAAAAGTTTTTATTAAAAAAGAAGAAAACAAAGAAGATGTAGCAAGTTATGAAAAAGGACTTGAAAAAACAAGAAAAGAGTTTGTTAATGAATTAAGTGTTTTAGGTCATAAATATACTAAAGTTAGTGATGAATATTTTGATGAATTAGAAAGTATTTTAATTATGGCTGATATTGGTATTAATACTGTTATGGATTTTATTGATAGATTAAAAGCTAGAGTTAAAAAAGAAAATATTACGGATACTAAATATTTACAAGAAGTAATAGTAGATGAGTTATTTATAATTTATGTTAGTGGTGAATCATTAAGCGATAAGATTAAAATGAAT
>CALVHJ010000004.1 GCA_944327425.1 uncultured Bacilli bacterium | reverse complement strand
TTCCAATAAATGATAGTATATGGCAGTTTAATAAAGTGATTATACTTTCCTTTTTAATTTGGTCTGTGTTTGAAAAATTGACAATACGAAAAAAGCATGATTTAAATACTTGTACAAGTGGTTTAATTGCTGCCCTTACTTGTGCCGTTTTATTCATACTTATAACTCACCTATTTATTTTTATTTTTTAAACCAAGAACTTAATTTATTCTTTATGTTTCTTATTTACTTTATTTGTATTGTTATTAGTGTTTTACTGAACTATCAATTACTTAAAAGAAAATATAATTCCGAATTAGAAAAGAAAATTATTTTGGCTTGGTTACTTGTGGTGGTTGTTAATGCTATTCTTACTTATTATCATCCTAATTTAGCTTTGTTTTTTTGATGGACCAGCAACAGCAAATGTCATGCCAGGACTACATCATATTGATTTTTTTAATCAAAATTAATTTTTTCTATTTTTATAATTTTATGATTATTATCAATATCAATTTTTAAATTAATATTATTATCTTGATTTAATAATTTTATAACTTCAATGCTGGGAAATATTTTTGACTTTGTTAATAACTCTTCTATATTTATCCATTCAGAACTATTTTCTTCGAATTCTTCTGGTTTTCCTTTGTATTCATTAACTATATAAATATCAAAATCAAAAATTCTATTTGGGTATTCAACAATTACCTTTCCTTTATAAGTTTGACTTATAATATCCATTCCTGTTTCTTCTTTAAATTCACGAATAGATGTTTCAAAAGAAAGCTCATTTTCTTCTATTTTTCCTCCAGGGATATCATAAAAATTTCTTGATTCTTTTTCTTTGTGTTTAATTGCAACAATATTATTTTCTTCTATTAGATATGTTCTTACCGCTTTTCTTATTGGTTTATTCATTTTGATTTTTCCTCTCTACTTTTTCAAGTTTTAATAAATATTCTTTTTTAGCTAGTCCTCCCGCATATCCAGTTAAATTACCACTCGTTCCTATTACTCTATGGCAAGGAATAATAATGGATATTGGATTATGACCGACTGCTCCGCCAACTGCCTGAGCTGATATACTTTTAAGACCTCTTTCTTTGGCTAGTTTTTCGGCTATTTCTTTATAAGTTATGGTTTGGCCATAAGGTATTTCACAAAGGATATTCCAAACATCTTTTCTAAAATCTGTGCCAATGGAATTCAACGTCAATTCTTTAACATCTGGTTTTTCACCTTGAAAATATCTGTCTAACCAATTTTTTGTTTTTATTAATATTTCTTCATCATTTTTTTCTTGTATTTCCCCGTTTATAGAAGCTAAATAATATTTTTGCCCTTCAAACCATAAACCAATTAGCTCATTATTTTTGCTTGCAAGTAGGATATCTCCTAGGGGTGATAAATAGTGACTTGTATAAATCATGTTAGAAACGACCTCCTTTATTGATATCCTAATTTAAAACCTACCGCCGCCGCCTCCTCCACCGCCGAAGCCGCCACCAGAAGAAAATCCGCCGCCACCTCCAGATCCACTTGACCAATTAGAACCATTGGAAGAGCTATTGTAAGTTTTGGCACTATTAATTGATGAGGATACGGTGTGGGAAATGATTCTTAAATTGGTAAAAGTTATTGGATCGAAACTAAAAGTATAATCGACATTCATATTTTCTAATTTTATTTTCATAGTTTTAGAAAGTTTATCAGCACAGCCTAAAACAACGGCATAAACTAAATATTTTTCCCAAAGAATAATTTCTGGTAAAGATTTTTCATCCAAGAAGCCAAAATCTTTTAGGAACTGTTTGAATGCTTTCCATTTTTTATATTCCAATGCTCCTTTTTCCGTTCTTTTTTTAGTAATAGCAAGATAAATTAAGAGAATAATAGCAATTATTATAACACCCAAATAAATTGAAGATACATCATGAATAAAATGGTTGTAAACAAATAAATGAATTATTCCTATAATAGAGTAAATAATTGCTAATATGGCAAAAATTCTACTGTATTTTTTAGTACGATAAGATTCACTTTTAACTTCCTTTAATTTGTAAGAAAGTGTTTTTTTGTTCCAGCAAATAATAATTATAATAGCAAGAATAAAAGCAAAAAATCCTAAACTAGCTGCACAAAGAAAGATAATTATCGAAACTATTCCTTTCCAAGATTCTTTCTTAGAAGAACTTTCTACTTTGGTTTTATCTTCTTCATATAATTTTTCACTTAAAGCAGTATTTAACATGATTTTATTTACTTTTTTATAGTCTTTATAAAAACTTGTTGTTGTTTTTGCCGATTTTTTCATATCTTTTAGCCAAATCTTTTCTTTACCTCTAAAGATTAAATTTATTAAGGCTTTTTCTAATTTATTTTCATGATCTAGTTCTAAGCCATTTTTTTCTAAAAGAATATCTTTCTTTTCTTTATCCTCTGTTGCTTTTATTTTTTTCTCATAAATTAAGTTTAGAATTTCGGCCGAAATAGATTCTTCGGTTATTTTCTTTTTCATTAAATATTCAACAGTTGATGGGGAAAAATCATCAGGAAAATCACGCATATATTTGTGATCAAAATCTACTTCATATTCTTTATCACACCTAAAATAAATATAAATACCTGTTCCTATTAGACATACGATTATGATACTAGCAATAAGTGTTGCTGTTTTATTATAATTTTCTTCTTTTTCTATAATCTCTTGTTTAATGGGAACAAGCTTTGCTAATAATTCACTCTTTAATTCTTCATTTTCTAAGATTGTTACCGACTCCATAGCTATATCATACCAATAATAATCACGATATTCTAAAGCCATATTAACATCTTCTTTTGCTGTTTCCTCTTCTTTTTCCACAACAAGAATATGTAATTCTTCTAATTTGGTTTGAAGATCTTTTAAGACTGTTTCATCTTGAACTAAAGATACATAATAGGAAGCATTTTCATAGCATGATCTAGTTGGGTAACGATTACAATAGTCTAATTCCTCATAAGCAGTATTTTGATTTTGATATTCTGTTTGCTCTCGTTCATAGTTGGCTTGATTGGCTAAATCACTTTCATAATTCAATATTTTTTCTAAAGCATCAACACCCGTTGTTTTGGTTGACTCTGATACAACATCTTTATCAAAGATAGCTCTAATATCTACAGCTTCATAACTATAAACATTAGTTACTTCGGCAACTAAAACTTGATTTGAAACCTTGTTAATTTGGCCATTTAAAGGGCCACGAGCCCATACGCGAAATTCATTTTTATTTTCTGGAAATGTTACTTTTATCTTTAATGTGCCAATTGATTCTCTAAGATCATCCCCGATGGCATTCCAATAAATTTCGGCAACATCATGATGAACAATTGCCATATTTTTTAAGGTGTATTTAATATAAAATGCTTCATTTTTACTATCTGGTAAATAGATTTGTAAAGATTCTCCATTACTAGATGAATCAACTGTATAAACCCCATAATCTTCTTTGTCTGCATTACTTACTTTTTCAAATAATGTACCAGAAATATTTTTAAAATCAAAGTTTTCATCTATAGGTAAAGCTCTAATTTCTATTAGTTCTATGCCAGTTCCATTATGAAGTTTACTTCCACCATAATAATCTAATTCTGGGTGAAAATCATATAACTCATCATTACAAAATAATATTTCTCGTTCCATGCCATTAAATTCACCATTTAAATAAAAATATTCTTCCACGGTTAAATCGCCATTTGCTTCTACGGTTGCATTTATATAAAACTTTTCAATTCCTGACTCAGCATTAACAGATAGAGGAATAAATAATAATAAACCTAATATTATACTTTTAATTATTTTTTTCATCTTTCTCACCTTGCTTTTTTCTTTAAAACGCAAAAACTTTCGACATGATATGTGTAGCTAAACATATCCATGATTTTAAAATCACTTATTTCATAAATACGCTCTAATTCTTTTAAATCTCTTATTAATGTGTTAGGATCACAGGAAATATAAATTATTTTATTTGGTAATTTGTTTAAAATAAAATTCCTTGTTTTCTTGTCTAAACCTTTTCGAGGTGGATCTATTATTAAAGTATCAAAATCGATATTTAATTTGTCTACAGTTTTAGATACATCACCAAGCATAAATTTGATATTATGTACTTTGTTTAATTTGGCATTGATAATTCCATTTAAAATAGCATTTTTAATAATTTCAATACTATAAATTTCTTTTGATAGAGAGGATGCTATAATACCTAAAGTTCCTACCCCACTATATAAATCTAGAACTGTACTATCTTTATCTATATTATTCTTTATTAAATCAAACAATTCACTAGTTATGTACTCATTTACTTGAAAGAAAGAATTATATGACACTTTAAATAGTTTACCATTAATTCGTTCATAAAAGAAGTTATCACCATAAATGGTTATATCATTATAGATAATTCCCACTAGTTTTATTTTTTCTTTTAATATGGCTAATTCTATGTTATAGTCTTTTGAGGCACTTTCTATAATAAGTAATATTTCATCATTATAATTGGAACGAATTGTTAATTTAGCATTCTCTAAATTTAACAATTTATAATTTTTAATAACTTCATTAATAGAATGTTTAGCAATTAGACATTCTTTTATTTCTATGAGTTTATGGGTATTTTCCTCATAATAACCAATATTACCATTTTCTATTTTTAAACTTACTTTATTACGATAATAATAAGGATTATCATTTTGAATAATTTCAATATCTTTAGCATAATTTATTTTATTTTTTTTAAGTAAATTGGTTATTTTGCTTTGTTTAAATATCAAAGTATTTTCATAATTTAAATGAAGTAAGTTACAGCCTCCACAAACTTCAAAGTATGGGCATTTGCTTTCAATTCTATCTTTACTCTTTTTTAAATATTTAACTACTTTGGCTTCACAAAAATTTTTCTTTTCATTTATTATTTTTATTTCAACTAATTCATTTGGCAAAGCATTTTCTACAAAAACAACTTTATTGTTTATATGGGCAATACCATTACCAAAATCATCTAGCTTTTCAATTAATACTTTAGGCATATTAACCACTCCATCTATATTCTATCATGAATTTTGGGGTTTTTAAAGAAAGAAAAAGACGGATTATCTTTTTAACCGAAAGATATATTCTAACATCATATTTTGCATCACCTACGTCTGAAAAGTCTAGAGTTACGCTTTTACTACTTCCATCATAAGACTCACTAGAGATAACTTCATCATCTTTAAGTATTTCTAAAGTGTAATTTTGTTTTCTTGAAGCATTAAAGGTTATATCTGTATCAGTGGTGGTATCATTATCTTCTTTATCCGCTTCTAGCTCTTCAACTTCAACAATCAAAGTAAATGTTTCTATATTTTTATTTGAATCACTTAATATGTAAGTAACTTCATAACTTCCTACCTTA
The DNA here is from genome assembly GCA_944327425.1 of uncultured Bacilli bacterium. Taxonomy (GTDB): domain Bacteria; phylum Bacillota_I; class Bacilli_A; order RF39; family UBA660; genus Caccenecus. The sequence goes on along the minus strand of CALVHJ010000004.1, from coordinate 20,089 downwards.
GTGGTGTCTAATTCACTTTCTACTTGGACTTCTTCGGTTAATTCATCATAATTATCAGTTACTTCTAAAATATAAGCTAAAGCATTAAACTCACTATCTTTTATTATTTCTACTTTTTCAGTGGTTAAAGTTATAGTAGGATTTATTTTATCAATTACTTCTAGATCATAAGTATGTTCATAAGTTTTACCATCATAAGTAATACTCACGGAAAATTTTTGTGAGCCTAAACCCGCTACTGGGGAAATAGTGTAATTTAATTTTTCATTTTGATAAAAACACTCTTCTTCACAATTTACATTTATAACAAAATCATTTAAATTAGATTCACCATAATTATGTTCAGTTACTTCTTTAAAGTAAATTAAGATTAAATGAGAACATAATGCAAAAACAATTATACCGATAATCAATATTCCTATAATACTATAAATAATTATTTTTTTCTTTTTTATATAAATTCAACTTTCTTTGGTATATTATAGCACAAACTTAACGTTTGGTTAATATTCTTGCTAAAGATTCACCTTTATTTATTCTTTCTTGGATTAAATACTCTTCTATATGGATTTGGTGATGTTCATAGTCTAACTTGCATAGCCCTTGATATAATTTCACAAACATTATATTAAATGGTTGATATCTTGAACCACTATTGCGAAATCTTACTGTAATTCTTCTGGGATCCATAAGCATTAAATCAGCATCATTTTTATATTCTGGAGAAATAATTGGTTTTCCAAACTCAAGTATATAAGCATTCTTTAGTTTTTTTATTTTTACAAAGGGAGCTATTTCGTCAAAGTACTCATCACTCCTCCAAATGATCACACCATCTTGAACTAAATTTTTATACTGTATACTTTTCCTTAAATTCCTTTCGTATTTTTCTCGTCTTTTTAATTCTTCGGCTATTTTTAGGTGATAATCTTCTTCTTCTAATTCACTCAAAAAGATAATAAAATTAATTTCCTTATCTGTTAATTTTTCATATATATTCGCATTTATTACACTATTATATAACATGTCAAATAAAGCATGTATCTCGTAATTATCTTTGCCAATAATAAAGGTTGGATCATTGCCAAAATTTTTTAAAGAAAAATATAAGTCTAAATTGCCACCAAAAAAGATAGATAATGTTTTATCACCTCTTGAAAGTTCTATATCATAATAATTTCCATCATTTCGTTCTTTATATAACTCATATTTTTTGGCTTCTAACCAGTTCATTTAGAACCCTCCTTGTTTTAAAGTAAAAACAGTAAACTCAACTTCCTTTGGTATATTATATTTTTTTTAAAGTGATTACTTTTTTGTTAATGTTCTCATCATATTTTTAGTTTTATTTCCGATCATGTATAGCCAATGATTATTGTTGGTTTTATTTTGTTTTATTAATTGTTCCAATGAATTATAAAAGCGAATTAAACAAGAACTATAAAATAAGTATCTAGAGCCACTTCCAGACATGGCAACCACAATGTTTTCTCTTTCTTCTTTTAACGGAGAAGAATAAAAAGAAAAGCGGTAAGCGTGATGAAGTTTTTCGATGGTAAAAGAAGCAGCAATATAATCTGGTTCATTATCACTTAACCAAGTCACAATTCCATCTTTTACTAACAAACGATAATAAATACTTTTTTTAAAATTTTCGTTTTGTTTTTCATTTTCTTTTATTATTCTGGTTACAGTTTGTTCATAATCTTCATTAAGAAGAACACATTGTCTTTTAATTCTTTCTAGTTCAAATTCATCTATTTCTTTAAATATACGCGAATCTAGAAAATCATAATATAATTCATTTACTATTTCATAAATCTCAGTATTTTTCTCACCAATGGTAAAAGTAGCATCCCCTTGAAACTGAGATAAACCAAATAATAAGTCATCTTGATTATTTTTTAGGATTTTCAATTCTTTATAACCATTTTTTAATATGATTAGATTTACTTTTGGATCTCCGATTAAATTCACTTTTTTCATTTATAATCTCTTTTCTTTTTTTATATGTATGAGGTATTGTATCACATTTATTTGGAATATGCAATGAAATAACCTTGTTATCTCTTGTTATTTCGTGTATAATTATCTTAGAATAGGTGATGTATTTGAGAACTTTTGATTTTGAGAGAATTAGTATTGTTGAAGTAGTAAATGATATTATAATAGATGCGATTAAGAAAAAAGCTAGTGATATTCATTTTGATCCTACTAAAGAATGTCTCATGGTACGGATACGGATTGATGGTGAATTACAAGATTATGCTAAAATACCAAATGAACTTAAGAAAAACGTTGTGACAAGAATTAAAATTATTAGTGGTATGAATATTACAGAAACACGTATGCCTCAAGATGGTGCGATTAAAAATGTCATTGATAAAATGGCCCTAGATTTACGGGTTGCTTCTCTTCCTTGTATAAATGGGGAAAAAATAGTTATTAGAATATTAGATTATAGTATGAGTCTTAGTGGATTAGAAAACTTGGGATTTTCAAAGACTAATTTAGAAAGACTTGCTGAAATGATTAAAAAGCCAAATGGTCTTATCTTAGTTACAGGTGCTACAGGTACAGGTAAATCAACAACTGTTTATGCCGTATTACAAAAATTAAATACAAAAGAACGCAATATTATTACGGTCGAAGATCCGGTAGAAATGAAAATAGAAAATATTAATCAAGTACAAGTTTTAAGTGAGATTGGTCGAACTTTTTCTCATACTTTGCGAAGTGTTTTAAGATTAGATCCTGATATAATTATGATTGGGGAAATAAGAGATAATGAAACAGCAAGAATTGCAGTTAGAGCTAGTATTACCGGACATTTAGTATTATCTACAGTTCATACTAATAATTCCCTAACTACTATCGAAAGATTAATTGATATGGAAGTAGAAAGATATTTACTTGGTAGTGCCTTAACAGGTATTGTTTCTCAAAAATTAGTGAAAAAACTTTGTCCTAAATGTCGGGGTACAAGACCTACTACTCCTTATGAAAAGAAACTTATTAAAAAACATTTAGGAGTTATGGTTAATGAAGTTTATATGCCCGTTGGTTGTAAATATTGTAATCATGGATATATGGGAAGAATTGCTATTCATGAAGTGTTGTGTATTAATGAAGAAATTAGAGAAGCTATTACAACCAATGTTGATCGGAAAACTTTAAAGGAATTAGTTTATCATTCTAAGAAAGATATAACAACAAGTTTTGAAGATGGACTTGCAAAAGTAGTAGAAGGATTAACTAGTATGGAAGAAATTATGAAAACTGTTGATATAGAAAGTGATCATGAATTAGATGTTTAGAAAAACACTGATTAAATCTCAGTGTTTTTTTTGTTACCTTTTATTTTTTTTAAAAGGAATTTAATAAGTTTAGTTATATAACTAACTAATAAGATAATTATATATTCACCAAATAAATAAATTAGCATTAATTTGTATACAGTGTCTAAATCATAATTATTATAATATAAGATAAAAGGAATAGACATAATTATGATTAGAAGAATAATATTTAAAATATTAGCTTTCCAAAAACCTTTTTCTAAATTTTGGCGTTTTTCATAAAAGAAATTAACAAATAAATATAAACACATTATTGCAAATAAATATTGACTTACAAATTCTCTATTAAATGATGAAAAATACCAAAAAGCGATAATTAAAAGCAAGGTGTCTAAACGAAATATTTTAAATATATTATTTCGTAAATATTTAAAAGAAAAACTTTTATAGTTAGGGTTGTTTAAGTTATTAATAGTACTAACTATAAATATTAATAACCAGGGAATAAATGTTAAGATAATTATATATTTGTCTATTTCCATATGGGCTCCTTTCCGTATAAACATCCACAGTAATTTTGACGATAAAGATGGTATTCTCGGCTGTATTCAATACTTTTTTTATAACCATCATTCTTTTTAAAATCACCGTAGATAAAGTTTATATTTAATTCTTTCATAATATGTTCCCCTATTTTATTGATTATTTCACTATTTTTATGAGGACTTACAGTAAGGGTTGTCCCAAAATAAGAAAAACCATTAGAGGCAGCAACTTGGGCTGTTTTATACATTCGTAAATAAAAGCATTTATGACATCTAGCTCCACCTTCAGGAATATTTTCTAAACCCTTAGCTATATCTTTAAACTCATTATTATTATAATCACAATCAAGAAAATTTATTTTAGCTTGCTTATATTCCTGTAAAAATTTTATTTGTTCTCTTTTACGATGTAAATACTCTTCTAAAGGTTCTATGTTAGGATTATAATAATAAATTGTTATATCAAAATAGTCTTTTAAAAAAGAAATTACCCATGTTGAACAAGGTCCACAACAACTGTGTAATAATAGTTTGGGCTTATTTTCTAACGTAGATATTAATTCTTCTAATTTTTTTTGATAATTAATCTTCATCAATTTCCTTCATCCCCATTTTCATTTGAATCTTTATCACTATTAAAAGCTTCAAAAATAATATTATCGGCATTATAACTATCTAGATAAACAGTTCCTCTTAAATCACCTATAGTGTTAAAAATTTCTTTGTAGTCATTTAATCTATCCATATTAATAATATTTACATATACTAAGTTAGTATCATTCATTCTAAGTAAAAAACGGTATTCGTCAATAGTAATATCCTCTCTTATATCAGGATCATATTCTATTTCATTGATCATCTTAATTATATCTAAATCAACTTCACTTAATACATCTAGAAAACTTTTAAATATATCAGTGGGAACATAATTTATTAAAGTTGGTATACCTAAATATTTAGAATTTTTTTCGACTTCTTTGCCATTATTTAAAACAACTTTATTAGTAGTACGGTTATATAATAAAGGTATAGCTTCTTTTATTTCAATAATTAAAGTGCCATTTAATTTCTTGGTTATAGTTACATCATCAACTAGTTCTAAAGAACTTATTTTATTTTCTAGTGATTTTTTACTTATTTTAAAAATAGCTGGATAATCTTTAATTTCGGCAGTAGTAATTATATCATTGTCTGTTAAAAGGTTAGTTCCTTTAATATAAATATTTTTAATAGGCATTGTAAAAAAAGTATATAAAAGCATAACTATTAAGTATAGAATTAATAGTAAAATAATTAAAGCTTTAAAATTAAGTTTTCTTTTTACTTTTTTTACTTTCACCATTTCTACTTCCAATCAATAATTTCTTGTTCTAAAACCAAATCTATACCAAACTTTTCTTTAATTTGGCTTTCTATTAATTTTATCAAATTTTTAATGTCATTACTAGTAGCATTGCCGGTGTTTACAATAAAGTTGGCATGTTTTGTAGATACCATTGCCCCTCCTATTTTTTTCCCTTTAAGGCCTGAGGCTTCAATTAGTCTTCCCGCATGATCATTTAGTGGGTTTCTAAAAACACTGCCGGCTGATGGTAAGTCAAGAGGTTGGGTTGCTCTTCTTCTTTCTTGACGGTTTTTAATTAAACTTAAAGATTCTTCTTTATTTCCTTTTTTTAGTTTAAATGTGGCTTCTAAAACAATTTTATTGGTTCCTTTTAAAGAAGTATGACGATAAGTATGAGCTATATCTTCTTTAGGTATTTCTTTAACTTCCAAATTTTCGTCTATTACTTTTATTTTAATTAAATTATCAAATATTTCAGAGTTATATGCTCCGGCATTACCAACAATACTTCCACCTATAGTTCCCGGAATATTGATGGCCCACTCTAAACCAGTTAGATTATGATTAACTGATAGACAGGTTACCGAACCCATCATAGCACCAGATTCACAGGTAACAAATAAGCCATCTACTTTTATCTTGTTTAAACCGTCTAATTTTATTATAGCACCATCAAAATAATCATCTATAATAATATTAGAGCCAGCGCCTAAAATAAAGTGTTTAATATTTTCTTTTTTTAGATATTTTAAAAGCTCTATTAAAGCATTAACAGTATTAACATGTATTAAATATTTAGCTTTACTATCTATTTTATAGGTATTTAGATTTTTTAGAGAAGCATTTTCTTTGATTGTTAGGCCTTTTATGTCATTCATTTTATCAGCTCCTTAATTTCTTTTACAATAATATCACTACTGTTAACACTGCCAAGATTTTTTAAATTCATCTTCATAATTTCATATCTTTTTTTATCACTTAATAAATCATTTACAGTTTTAAATAAAACCTCACCATTTAAATTTTCTTCTTCAATCATTAAACCAGCATTATTTTTTACTATTTCTAAAGCATTATAATACTGATGATTGTTAGCTACATAGGGACTAGGTATAAAAATAGCGGGTAAGTTTAAAGATAAAACTTCACTCATGGTGGAAGCTCCAGCTCGAGTTACAATTAAATCACAATTTCGCATTAGGCCGGCTAGATTATCTAGGTAAGGTAAAACTTTAATATTAGAAGCAAATCTTGTGCCTTTAATAAAATCTTCATAATAGTTTTTACCCGTTATGTATAAAACTTGATAATCTCTTTTTTTACTTAAGCGTAAAAATTCTTTTAACTTTTCATTTATAGAGTTGCTACCTAGAGAACCAGAAACAACTATAACTAGTTTCTTTTTATTATCTAGACCAATATCACTTTTTTTAATTTCTTTAGTAGCTAAAGCGTTTTCGCCACAGGGATTGCCAGAATAAATAACCTTTTTAGCTTTAGGAAATTTATTTAAAGTGCTAGGAAAAGAAACAGCGACTAAATCAATATCATTAGATAAAAATTTGTTGGTTTTACCTACGATGCTGTTTTGTTCATGCAAAAAAGTCTTGATCCCTAGTTTTTTAGCAGCCTTTAAGACAGGATAAGTAACATAACCACCAAAACCTAAAACAATATCAGGTTTAAATTCTTTTAATATTTTTAAACATTTCTTATAACTTTTACCAATTAAGAAAATATTCTCTATATCTTTTAAAATATTTTTACTAAAACCGTATATATCAATACCTATATATTCTATACCTCTTGCGGGAACTATTTCACTTTCCATACGATTTTTAGTACCAATATATAATACCTCTAAGTTCTTTTCTTCTTTTTTAAGTTTTTCTAATATTGCTAAAGCTGGATATATGTGTCCACCTGTTCCACCTGCACTAACAACAACTTTCATGAACTCACCTCTTACTTAATTATACTATAAATTTCAAAAAAAACTATCTTTTTTTGATTAGAGTACATAGAAAAAGAGAGTTTATCTCTCTTTAACCAATGTAAAAGATTTACATTTAATATACATTTTATTTACACAACCGTGTATGGATCACTACTTGTACCACTTCCGGTAAATTGGGTAGTTGATTTAAGATTTATGACAGGACGAATGTCTTTTACACTAGATACACCATAACCAAAATGAAGTGTTCCTTTATCTGTTACAGCTATGACATAACTTTCTACTGATGATGCTCTTAAAGGTGACATTGTCCAGTATTCACTTCCAGTATATAAATAAAAACTAGAGTTTTCAATACCACTATTATATGTTTCATAATATACTCCTCCTGCATATGCTACTTCATCGGCTGTTATTAATCCTATTGGACTTGATAATGATTTATTTCCTTTAGTACTTGATGTATATGTATACAAATTATTAGTACTACATATGAAGACTGGTGATTTATTAATATATAATCTTTCATATGCTGCATAATTAATACTATTACTTGGTTGACTGCTCCAACTGTATCCGTTGGCCATATCTCGATCACCGCAAAATCCCGCATTTATATCGATATAACTTGCATAATTTGTATTAGCCACGTTATTTGTATACCATGCATCTAATTCATTATAAATATTACTATTAATATCTGTTCCATATTGACTACCAATTGTATATTTTAACCCAACATATTCTGTTCTTCCGTAATCGCTTTTAAAAGCACTAGTTCCTATTTTACCATCTCCAGCTCCATGATATATCAATGAGGACGATATTTAATTGCTACCCCTTTTCTTTATATGATTTGTAAGAAATATGATGTTAGCGCTGATTATCTTTTAGGAAGAATAAATTTACCAAAATAGCCCTTTTAAAGCATTAAACAAGCCATCTAAACCATTAGTAAAAATATCACTAAGGCCATTTGAGATTTTATTTCCTATTTTGGTTATACCATTTGAATAATCAACATTTTCATCTTTTAAATAATTTTTAATATCTATTACTTCCCCATTTTTTACATCTTCTTCAAACTTTTCCATTGCTTCTTTAGTAAGGACAGCTTTATTACTTAATTTAGATTCATAATAACCACTTTCATAGGCTATTAATAAAGAAACAAAAATTAGAAAAAAGACAAATAATAGACGAAAAAAATACTTACTCTTATTATTCTTCTTCATTTGCTAAATCCTCCTTTATATAAGTAGATATTACTTCCGCTAAAACTTGTAGACTACGATTTACTTCATCAATAGTATTATATGTTCCACCTACTTCTATTAATAAAGCATATTCAGAATAATCTTGATTATAAATTCCTTGATAACCAGTTCCGCCTCTTAAGCTTATTCCTCTTGATAAGGAAGGATTTAGCTTTTCTAAAATAACATTTAGTTTTTTAGCCATATCTTGATTTTTGGCATAATCAGGGTTGTCTGTACCAACAACAAATAAAATTTTGGCATATCTAAGTTCATCTATTTGGGTTGTTGTTACTTCTTCTTCAGAATTACTAAGAGTTATATCAAAAAAATATTTTAACGTGGGATTTTGTTCTTGAGCTCTTTCTATAAGGATTCTTGAAGCTTTATAGCTATTTGTGTAAGCAATGTCTTCTTCTTTTAAAACTTCGGCTATTTTTTTGGTCTCAACAATGCTTCCGATGTTTAAGTTAGTTAAATATTCTTGTAAGATTAAGCTTGCTTGGGTTATAACCGGAGTTATGCTATAGCTACTTAAATGGTTAGCTTGGTATTTGCTTGTTTGAAAAGTATTATAAATATAGACTATTTTGGTACTTTCAGGAGTTATTATAATATCTTTAATATTAGGATTAATATTAGTTGCTTGGGTATCTTTTTTAATATTTAAACCCCAAATATTGCGATAAAATAGAAAATCATGCATATTATTTATGTTATGGGTGGTTACATTACCAAAAGAATTTCCTAAAAATATATCTAAAAATGGTTCTTCATTATTTTTTAAGAAGATATTTAGGGTAATGTTTAATAATATGATTAGGATGATACTTAAACTCAAAATAATATAATAAAGTTTATATCTTGGTAATTTTATTCTTTTTTTCGCTATAAATATTTTCATAATTTTCACCATCATTATTATATATTAAAGATAGATAAAATATTGTCGAATAAAAAAAGATTTGTTAATAATTTAGAAAAACAAATCATTTAATGCTTCACTTATAATGTTACTCGTAGTATCTATTATTTCGCCTACATGAGGAGTTGTATACATTTTCTTTTTTATTTCTAAAACTAGGGGTACACCTATTGCAATTACGGGAATATTAAAAGTATTTTTATCTATTTTTTTATTGTCTTTGATAGCACTTCCGGGTATTATACCAGTATTATTAATTTCAATACAATTATTTAGGTATTCTTCATTATTAGTAGCTAGAGAATCAATCATAATAATCATACTTGGTTTTAATTTCTTTACAACCATTTCGATTAAGCTGTAAGAACTTATTCCGGTTTTTTCAGTAACTTCGGGATTAAATAAAGCTACTTTAGGCATATTTAGAAAATCAGTAAAATGGTTGGTTGCCATTACTTTTTTAGTAGTGTTTACTCCTAGAGAGTCACATAAAATACTAGAATTTCCTAAACCAATAATTAAGGGATCATTTGTTTTTAGATCTTTAAATAAAATACGTAATATTTTTATAAGTTCTTTTTTGATACTTTTTGCTTTTTCATGAAGAGAAACATAATCAAAAGTAATAGTAAAATATTCACCGCGTATCTTTCTTATTAGTTTCTCACTTCGATAATCAACACAAAAATGACTAACTCGATAACCTCGATATTTCTTTTCTTCAATTTTAAATAAATTGTTTTCTAAAATTTTTGATACATCCATAAACGCTTTTTTCATAATTAACACCCTTATTATTATGGATAAATGGACTTTAAACATGCTAAAAAGCATATATTTTTAATAAGTTATAGATAATTTAGATTAAAAACCTTGAAAAATAGTTAATATTTTGTTAAAATGGATACTGAATCAGAGAGGAGTTTAAAAATGGCAAATATTAAAAGCTCTAAGAAAGCGATTAAAGTTATAGCAAAAAAGACAGAAAATAATCATGAATTAAAAGCAAGAGTTAAAAATTTAATTAAAGATACGGAAAAAGCTATTGCTAGTAATGATTTAGAAAAAGCTAGTCTTTTATTTAAAGATGTTCAAAAATATTTAGATCAAGCTGTAAGTAAAGGTCTAGTGCATAAAAATACATCTGATAGACAAAAATCAAGATTATCTTTAAAAATTAAAAATATGAAGTAACAAATTATTGTTGGCTTCATTTTTTTTTGCTATACTTATTATGGTGATGTTATGAAAAGAATTGTTGTTCCTGTTACTTGTTTGTTTACTATTTTGATAGTTTTGCTTAGTGTTGATAAAATATCTTATGGGTTAATTGTGTTTTTGAATCCTAAAAGTTCTAATACTATTGAGACAAAAAATGATTATTATAAAGATACTAGCTATGAGTTTGTACATAATACCAATAATTTTACACCTTATGGTAAACAAGATATTTTAGACATTATTTATACAGTTATAAATAGTGGGACGATAAATTTTACGTTTTATTGTCCTAAAGAGTATGAAGAGTGTGTAAATGATATTAAAGAAATAACAAAAGATAGAACATTACTTACACATTTAAATAATTTTGTTCATCCTTTTAATTCTTTTTCTAGTATCGAGACAAGTATAGCTGATACTGGAGAGATTATTTTAAAAGTAAATTATTTATATACTTTAGAAGATATAGAAATGATAAATAAAGAAGTAGATAAATTATTAGCTGCTTTAATTACCCCAGATATAACACTTGATTATGATAAAATAAAAGTTATACATGATTATATAATTAATAATACGAAATATGATTTAGACAATGATACAGCACTTAAAAGTTATATTGCTTATGGTCCATTATTTAATAATGTAGCTACTTGTAATGGTTATACGGATTTAATGGCTATTTTTCTTTCTAAAATGGGATATGATAATTATAAAGTGGCTACGACACTTATAAATGATGATACAACAGAAGGTCATGTCTGGAATGCTTTAAAGATTGATGGTGAATGGTTACATTTAGATCTTACATGGGATGATCCTGTAAGTAGTGATGGAAATGATTATTTATATCATAAATATTTCTTAATTGATAGTGAAGAACTTAAAACTGCTGATGCTAATATTACAAGTTTAGATCATGTTTTTGATGAAGCAATTTATGTCGAATTAAAAACTACTAGTGAATAGTAGTTTAAAATCCGTGTCCTGAAGAACCACCGCCGCCGAAGCCGCCACCTGATGAGAAGCCGCCGCCAAAACCGCCCCCACTTGAACTACTGGAATGCGTATTGGCATAATTAGCTGCTTGTCTATTATATGCACTATTAATAGCATTATTAACGCTAGCATTAATCATAGGACTTATATTTATATAGAAAAACACGGGAGTATAATCATAATTCATTTGAGATAAATCCAACTCACTTATGTAAACATTCATGCTTTTCTCAACTTTATCAGCTAAACCAAAGATGGTAGCATAGACTAAATATCTTTCCCATAAAATAATTTCGGGTAATTCTTTTAGTTCAAAAGAGCCAAAATCATTTAAAAAGTTTTTGAAGGCTTTCCATCTGCTGTAGTGTTCACTTCCTTTAATAGTCTTTTTATACACTACTAAGGTGTAAATAAAGAAAACAACACCTAGTAAGATAGCTATAAAACTTGGAATATAATCTATTTTGTTGCTAACAATATACATAAGTAAAAAAATACTTAAAACTAAAATAACTAGACCTATAATTTTAGGAATATTACTTGTTTCAAAAAAGTTTTCATCAATTCCTTTTTGTAAAACATTGTTTTTCCAAGCTGTATAACTTTTGATAAAAGTATTACAGGTTTTTGTACCACTAGCATAGCTCTTTAAATCTTTGGTTGTAAAAGTTTTTTTATTTTCTTCATTTACTTTGTTTTTACCAACTGTATCAAATAAAAACTCCGTAAGCATTATTTCACTATCATTTAATTTAGCAGTAGTTAATAAAGTAAATTCATAATCTTTATTTTTCTTAGTGCTAGCTATTTCTTTAACACTAATATTCTTTTTATAAATCAAATTCATAATAGAAGCGGATAAAGCATTAGGCGTAATTTGACGCTTCATTAAGTAATCAATTACTTCAACATTGTAATCACCAATAAATTCGCGATTATATTTAGAAAAATAACTTGATTTAGGACTTTTACCAAACTTATAGTAAATAACTATTCCTAAAATAACAATACTAATTATTATTATCCATGATAAATATATAGCAGTATTTCTTTTACTTCTTAATTCTTCACGAAGGTTATTAGCTACCTCAGCTCGAGCAGTTTCTACTTCAATAATATTATCTAAAGCCGCATAGTTACTTGTTTTTATTTTACTAGTATCGGTTATTAAACTTTTAGAAAATGTTAAACGTATATCTAGGACAGAAGATGAATCCATGTGAGAAATGGTAGCTAATACGCCACTATTATCTTCTAACTTATTTATTTCTCCTGATAAATCACCATGAGCCCATACACGAAAATCATCGGAATTATCTTTATTTGGTAACAATACCTTTACTTGGACATTTTCCATATCATCAAAATCGTTTGGCGTAATAAAATTCCAATAAACTTCAGCAACATCTTCATGTAAAACAACCACACTATCTACCATATAAGTGATTAAAAAAGCAACTTTATCTTGGTTAGATGCATAATACAAAGTATAATCATAACCACTACCATTCATCATAGCTGTATACTTTAAAATATCACCATTGGTAGCACTATAATCTAAAGTAAATTCTTGAAAATCTGAATCATTAAATGTATTAAAATCTACTTCATCAACTTTTTTTCCTTTAATACTTATTAGTTCAATCCCTTTAGCATTATATATAACATTACTGGCACTTCCTGTATACTCATCAGTCAAAAGATTATTTTCATAACTAAGTTCCTTTACATAACCATTAAACGAGCCTTCCATAACAATTAATTCACTAATTTTTAAATCACCATTTTCTTCTATCTCAGCTTGAATTAATTGATCAGTAATTGTATAATTTGCTGCATCAACCATAGTTGGAATGAAAAGTAAAAATAAACTTAATAAAACTTTCTTCATCGTAAATTCCTTTCAAAAAAAGGTTAACAAGCTGTTAACCTTAAAATTGTACTTTAACATTTTCTTTTTCAGTTTCATTTGCTTCAAAGAATTTTTCTTGTTTAAATTTAAAAATACTGGCAATAATGTTTGATGGTACCATTTCAATTTTATTATTATATTGCATAACAATATCGTTATAAAATTGTCTTGACATAGCGATTTTATCTTCAGTTTGTTGTAATTCTTGTTGTAATTGTTGGAAATTTTGATTAGCTTTTAACTCAGGATAATTTTCTGATAAAGCAAATAACTTATTAATTGCATTAGTAAGTTCACCATCAGCTTTTAATTGATCTTCGGGTAATGATGCTGATAAATAGGTATTACGAGCTTTAATAACTTCTTCTAAAGTTTCACTTTCATGCTTAGTGTAACCTTTAACTGTTTCAACTAAATTAGGAATTAAATCAAATCTTCTTTTTAATTGAACATCAATTTGACTCCAAGCATCTTTAACTCTATTTCTAAAATCAACTAAAGAGTTATAAGTTCCTACAGCCCATAAAATGATTAATACAACAATCACAATAATTATAATAGCAATCCACATATTAATTCCTCCTTATATAAATATATTATCATAGATTTAACTTTAACTCAAGAATATTCAAAAAAAGGATGTCAAAAGGTGTAATATTTTCGAGCTAATTATACATATTTTTAGTAGTCTACAATTTTTTCCTTGCTACCTATTCTCTATTGTACAACCCCTACTTCATTTACTTTATTATCTATAATTGAATATAAATATAAAGATATTTTTTTATCACTTATACTTCTAATATAATCATAATAAATGTTTAACTGCTTAATATAGGCTTTATCTTCTATATTTTTAAGCTTGTAGTCAATTATTTTTATTTCCTTATCATATTCAAGCATTAAATCAATAATACCATGGTACTCAACCTCTTCTTTGGTATAAATAAATTCTAATTCTTGGTAAATACTACAGTGTTCAAAATCAAAAGTATCTAAAAGATGTTTAACATAAATGTTAGGTTCTTTAATATTTTTAAAATCTGTGTTTTCTAACATTTCATGAATTTTAGTACCATATTCTAAAGTCTTGGCATCATTAATGGTAATAATACTATTAATGGTTTTGGAAGCATGCTCTTCTACTATTAAATTAGAGGTAATATTTAGTTTTTGGAAATGAATGGATTTATCACTATGAAGATTATCAATACTTTTCTTTAAGTTAAATTCATAATCTTTTGATAAGTTTAAACTATTAATATCTACTAATTTTACATATTTATTTAAGTTAAGAGAGATGGATGATAAAAAGTCATAAAATGAACGGTATTTCATACCAGTTAAATAATCTATTTTATCTTTGATTATATTTTCTTTTTTAAATTCTGGTATTACTATAATTATTTTTTCTTTAGCTCTAGTTAAAGCTACATAAAATAATCTTATTTTTTCAGCAATCTCTTCTTCTAAATATTTATTTTTAATTAATACTTTGGTAAATATGGTACCAATTCCTTCGTTATAAAAAGGTGTTAAAATGCCATAATGAGGATCATACATAAACCTTGTTTGTAAGTCTTTTAAATTAAATTTTTGATCAAAGCCAGCATAATAACAAATAGGAAATTCTAGCCCTTTGGATTTATGGATGTTCATTATTTTAACACAATTACCACTTTCCTTTCCTTCTTTGTAACGAATTTGGGTGGAAGTATCAAGCATACTATTTAAATAATCGAGAAAATCTTCGATAGTAAAGCCAATAATTTCCATAGAATTAGCTAAATTACTTAAATAATCGAGTCTAATCATGGTATCAGTTAGGTTACCAACTAAAATTAATTGGCGATAAAAAGAAAAGTCTTCTATAATTCTATTAAGTAAAATACTTGGAGTCATATTATCTAAAATGCTAGCAATATTCTTGGCTTTTTGCCATATTTCAGTTTTATAAAAAGTATTATTTTCTAAATGTTTAAATATTTCTTCATCTTCCATATTTCCTATGTAACTTCTGGCTATACTTGTAAAATAATAACGCATTTTAGGATCATATTCGGCATTTTTGATACTTAAAATTAAAGAAATTATACTTCTAATTATAAAAACATCTTGTTCTTCAGTTAAATTACTATCTTTATGTATTTCCATAGGAATATTCCAATATTCAAATATTTTTTTGTATCGAGCCATGTGTGTTCCCCGATCTAGAATAATACAAAAATCATTGTAAGTAACAGGTCTATTAATACCTAAATCAAAATCATAAACTAAATAATGATTCTCTATTTTATTTTTAATATCTTGGGCAATAGTAAAAGATTCTATTTCGGTATTTGTGTAGTTGTTATCATCATTTTGATATTTCAGGATTTTTAAATTGTTATCTTGGTTATTACTACCAGTTTTTATATAAGCTAAGTTGCCATAAATCATGGCATGATTATCTTGATAATCTACTCCTCCTAAAGAGTTAATCATTAGGAGATTAAAAATTTCATTAATGTTAGCTAGAACTTCTTTGCGAGAGCGAAAGTTTTCTAATAAATCAATTTTTTCACCATTAATATGTTTTTTATAATTATCATATTTATCTTTAAAAATACTTGGATTAGCATTGCGAAAACGATAGATAGACTGTTTAATATCTCCTACCATATAAACATTATTATTTTCTATTTCCTTAATAAATAATTCTTGTAAATCATTGGTATCTTGATATTCATCTATCATTATTTCTTGATAGGTGTTTTTTAATTCTTCACGAATAGAAGGATTTTCTTTAACTATTTTTATAGCCATTTTAGCTATATCCACAAATTCAAAAGCATTTTTAGTTCTTTTGTACTCATCTATTTTTTCATCTAATTTTAAAATAATATTTATAATAGCTAAAACATAATATTTAGTACTTTTAACTTGTTCTTTTAATTCACTCTCACTATAAATAGTTAATTCATTTAGTTCTTTAACTAGTTTTTTTAAATCTTCTTTGATAGGTATATTTTCTTCTTCTAGGCCTCTTAATTGGGGTAATTCGATATTTTTTTGGTATAAATCTTGATAATTTCTTGGTTTAAATATAGGGGCTAGAGCATTATAACACTTTTCTTTAGTTTTTTCGTTAAAAGCTTCTTCTAAGGCATAGTAATCTTCTTCAATTAATGCTGTTAAATTTTTAAGGTATAAAAAATATTCATTAAATATTTTATCAATGTATGTATCATTATAATAATTATCAATATAATTATTTAAATATTCTTTTTTGTCATAGCGTAAATCTAGAGTTTTAGCAATATTTAGTATTGCTTCTTTAATTGTTGCGTCATCTCTTGAAGTAAAATCACGGACTAATTTTAAATAATTACTATCTTTGGTACTAAATAATTCTAAAGTTATTTCTTCAAGAAAACGTTTTTTTTGTAAATCAATAATAGAAGAATCAATGATAGATAGATTAGAGTCCAAATTAAATAAATAGTGATATTTTTTTACAATATCTAGAGCATAAGCATCAAAAGTAGTAATATACGCAGCATCAATTAAAGATAACTGTTCAGTTAAACCTTCTTTCTTTATTTTTTTTCTTATTCTTTCTTTCATTTCTTTAGCTGCTTCATTTGTAAATGTTAGAATAAGAATGTTTCTAATATCAATTCCTTCTTTTAGCTTCCTTAAAACTCTTTCAGATAATACAGCGGTTTTTCCAGAGCCGGCTCCGGCCGAAATAATTAAATTAGTCCCTTCTTTAGCAATTGCTAGTTGCTGCTCTTTGGTCCATTTCATGAGATTCACCTCCTAATATCACTTCATTTTTCTTCTGTTTATAACATAAATCCCGGAAATGACAATAAGTACATGAGATATTTTTATTATCAATAATTTTGGGATTAATAGCAAAATTAGCATTTAAAATGTTGGTAATTACTTCTTCGATAATTTCATCAACTTTTATAATTATATCATCCATTTCTTTGTTAGTTAAAACTTTGGATTTGCTACTTAAGGTTCCATCTTTCTTAAACTCTACATTGGCAAGAATATTACCACTTTTATAATCATCATCAATTAATTTCATTAAATATTCATCACTGTTAGTATATCCTTGCAAGCGAAGACGGTTTTCTATTAATTCTTGATGACTTTTTTTAAACTGGATAGCTTCTTTTTGAGTAGATATTTTTTGGATATAGAAGCCAGCGATTTTAGAATTAGCAAAACGGTCTGATTTTTTTAGTAAGTAAAGATATATGGGAAGCTGAATATTAAGTCCGTAGTCTAAATTTTTTAAAGTTATGTTTGTGTTGCCTGTTTTATAATCAACAACCGCTAAAACTTCGTTGTTATCTATAGCCTTGTACATGACTTTATCAATGTTTCCTTTAAAAGTTATTTTAAAATCATCTTTATCTTTATAAACAAATACTTCTGTTTCAAATAAATAGTTGTTTAACTGGGAATGGGTTTGTTGTTTTTTGATAATACTTAAGATATTTGTTAATTCTTTTCCAAATTCTTCTAAATAAAAGAATTCTTTGGTATTTAAATCATAGTCTTTTTCTTTAATAAATTTTATCATCTCTAAGGGGATATCGATGTCTTTAATTAAACCTAATTCTAATATATGATGCATGATACTACCAAGGATAGTCTTAAAGTTTTCTAAAAATATATCTAGGTGAAGTATTTTAGTAATATAATAGCGAAATGCACATTCTTGATACATTTCTAAGTTAGTATAAGATAAAGTTAACTCGTTATTTAATTTTTTAGCAATATACTTGGGAAGAATACCTTTAAAATTGTTGTTATATTTAGAGTAAGGTATATCTAAATTGTTTTGATATAAAGCTAAATCATTACTAATAATGTTAAATTTAGATAAATTATCTAGAGCTTTAGCATATTTAATTTCACTATAAAGTTTAGAGTAAGATATAGTGGCATCTAGTATAACAGGTTTTATTTCATTAGTAAACTTATTTAATAAGACAGAGGGATAACAAGTACCACTATAGTCCTTTAATTTATAAGTAATTATTAAGTTTTTAATACTATGAATTTTATTAATAATTGATGATACTTCATAAGTGTTATAATCAGTTGTAGTATCTAGGCCAAGCTTCATTTTGATGGCATCAGGTAAAAAATCAGTGTCTTTTTTTATTTTAGGATATGAATTAACATTAAAGCCTAATAAAAAAACATAATCATCATCACTAAAAGACGTATTTAAATTCGTAATTTCTAAGGCTTCTAGAAAAGATGGCTCTTTAACTTTAGCTTGTTTTAAGTCTTCAATTATAAACTCTTTGCGTAATTGTTTATCTTCTATTTTAACAGATCTATTAATTATATTTATTAATTCGTTTACGTTTTGATATTTCTCGCTTAAGTGCATAATATTTTCTTCTAAAGAGTAATTGTTATAATTTTTTAGAAAATCTTTGGCTATTAAAGTACTATAAAATGAGTGGTTTGATTGGTTATTAAAGGGTATTTTAAATATAGATAAATACCTAATTAATAAATTATTATAATCAGAAGAAGCAATTATTTTAATGTTTGTTAAAGATACATTTTTTATTAATAATTCGGCTATTTTATTTATAACAAACTCTACTTCTTCATCAATGCTTTTAGCTTCATATATAATTGGTTCATAAGCTTTGGGGATATTTTGATATTCGATATTTGCCTTAATCTCATTTAAAATCAATTTTTGTTCTTTAGATAAAATAGGATAGTCATAAACTATTATTTTTTTATTCTTTAAAAAAGAAGAAAATGCTTTTTCATATATAAGTAAACTTTTTTTATCTAATTCTTTTTTTAATTCATTTAAAAATTTTACTTTTTCATGATCTAGGTCTTTTAAAAAATAAAGGTTTTCTAGATAGATTTTAGCTATAGGTATGGTTACATGATACTTTTTTACAATAAATAAAATAGTGGTTAGATCATAATCAAAAAAAAGCTTCTTTTTGAGTTCTTTAAATGTATAAAATTTCAAATTATAAAGATGTTTATTCCTACTATTTTCACGTAAAATCTTTTTTTTGTTTTCTTTTGTTGATATAATTATAA
The DNA here is from genome assembly GCA_944327425.1 of uncultured Bacilli bacterium. Classification (GTDB taxonomy): domain Bacteria; phylum Bacillota_I; class Bacilli_A; order RF39; family UBA660; genus Caccenecus. Next base: position 540 of record CALVHJ010000004.1, on the reverse strand, counting down.
CTGGTTCCATACAATCACTACTCCTAAAATATCTTATCATTTATTAAAGTCTTTTACAATAGCATAATTTGGTCATAATTAATTTTCTCACTTTAATAGTTAAAAAATATCATAAAACTGTTGACAATTAGCATAATATTTAATATAATTTAGTAGCAATGCCCAATTAGCTCAGTCGGTAGAGCGCACGGCTGTTAACCGTTAGGTCGTAGGTTCGAGTCCTACATTGGGCGCCATTATGATTTTAAGTTCTTTGGAAGAAGAACTTTTTTATTTTGAATATATAAAAATTAACTTCGTTAATTCATCTAACCTCACGGTTAGTTTTTTTCGAACCCAAAACTCTGCCTTCCGTACCAATTTATTTCTCTTAAATATTGACACATTATGTATCCATTTTACTATAGCAGAAATATATTAAACATATACTTTCCTACAAGATAAAAAAAGAATGAACAAAATCATTCGGTTGTATAATATTTAGTGTGTGTAACGAATAAGTTATATGCACTTTTTTGTAAACTAAAATGACATATAAGT
>CALVHJ010000003.1 GCA_944327425.1 uncultured Bacilli bacterium | reverse complement strand
ATTTTTTAGGTACTAGCCATTTTTATTTGTATAAAAACGATTTTTTTGTAAATCTCCTGACATTGGAAACACCATCTGAAAAAGCGGGTAATTTGACAAGAATATAGAAATATGGTAGAATATTTGTCAATCAAAGGGGGAAATTTTGATGAAAGAAAATTTTGAAATAAGATATGATTTTATTGCCAAGGATGGGACTAGACATCAGGATATGGATAGTGTAAGGGCTGCCAATGATAGGTATTGGGAATACATGAATCCAAAAAAAATCAATAAAATTGGAGCAGACGAGCTTGATTTAAAGGTTATGCTTAAAAGACAATTTAAGGAGAAATTTGAACTTGCTACTCATGAAATTACTATGTTGAATATCGATTTTAAACAATGGGATAGATATTATATTCTGTTAATGGAGGCGGTAAAATCTGGAGTAGTAAGCAAACAGGATATTGTTGTATTTGCTCGCAATTTAAGAAGTGCTTCAGTCATAACTATTACAATACATGAACATGAAGAGTATTTGAAAAATCAAAAAGTGTTAAACGGAATAATAGATAAAATTAATCTTGAACAAGGTCAAGCAAGAAGATAAGCTACTTTATTGGTAGCTTTTTAAGTTCCGAAAAACAATAATTTATTTTGATTTAAAGTATTGCAATATAAAAATGTAGATATTTGGACTATCTACTTTTTTGATGTTAGTTTTAATTGAATTGGTCTATTTTTTAAATAAGTATTTTTATACCAATTAATAAATGTTATTGTTACAGATGAATGACTCTTTTTTCTTTCTTCATCATTCATTTCAGCTAGAGTTTTGGTGTTTCCTTTTGGTATAAAAACATACCATAAATTTGATTTAGCTTTTTTTGTAGCTTTTCCTTTTTTCTCGAAAGATAGAGACCCTTTGCTTATTTCATAAAAAGTATAAAATTCTTCTCCATCATAGAATGTTAAACAGTGTATAAATTTACAATTTCTATTTTCTTGATTTTTCATTACTTCTAATAAATGGTCTATATTCGCACTAATGCCGCTTCTTTTCACAAATGCTCCGGGATATCCTGGATTATTTGGATAATCTTCAATATAAAAGCCAGTATCTTCAGCAAAGCAAGGTTTTCCAAGCAAATTATAAGCATCTAAAGCTTTCTTTTTAGATATAATTTCAATATCATTTATTTCTGGTTCTTCGAAATCATGTTTAAAAAATTCGATATTGATATTCTCTTTTTCGGCATATTCTTTTACAGAAGTATATTTTCCGAAATTCCCAGTTACATATACTAAATTTTCCATTTAATCCTAATTACCTCCTTTTCGATAAATATCATAACATAAGAAGAGGCAATATATCTGTCAGTTTAAAAAAATTCTTGTAATTTTATTTCTTTTATGCGATTAATATAAAAGTGTCTTATTTCTTCTTTTATTTCACAGAAGGCTGCAACACCCCATTCATTACCTAATAATATTAAATTATATGGTTTAATTGTTCTTTTGGTTGTTGTTTTAAAATCTTTCGAGTAATATTCAATTAAACATTTTCTTTTTTCTTTAATAGCTCTATTTACTAAATTAAATATTTTTTGATTTTTGATATCAATTTCTTTTGGCGTTATAAATCTTTTGGGAACATTTATGTTTTGATTTAAAACATAGCCACCATATGGTCCTTTTATTGTATCAATGTAAATTCCGGCCTTTTCTATTTCATCTTTGTAGACTCTTATCATTCGAGGGGATACTTCTAGTTTTTCGGAAAGTTCTTTAATACTATATTTTTTACCAGAACTTAATAATTCAATCATAGTTAAGACATTACTAATTTTAGACATATTATCACCAACTTTTATAAGCTATTATAGCATAACTTTTTGGTATTATTAAAAAAATTTAAGTTTTATAAATTATAAACTTTATCTTTTCTTAAGTAAATGTTATACTTGTTTTAGGTGGTATCATATGAAAGTACTTAGCATAAGAGAACCTTTTGCGACACTAATTAAAGAAAAGAAAAAGTTAGTAGAAACAAGGAGCTTTAAAACTAATTATCGGGGTGAATTATATATTCATGCTAGTGTTACAAAAATAGATAAAGAAACGAGAAATAGAAAAGAACTGTTTGATTTACTTGGTAATGAATCTTTCAATTTTGGTAGGATTATTTGTAAATGTAAATTAGTAGACTCTATTTATATGACCAAAGAATATGTAGAAGATATGAAAATAAATCATTTTGAGGAATATCTATGTGGTGAATATAAAGAGGGAAGATATGCTTGGATATTAGAGGATATTGAACTGCTAGAAGAACCAATAAAAGCAAAAGGGCAACTTGGTATTTGGAACTATTATATGGAATTTGATGTTATGGAACTTATGAGTGATATTGAGTATGGATGGGTAGATAAAAATAATCAGAAGCATATGATGCCCGATGATACTTATTCAGATAATTATTTGTTGCAAACTCCAAAGGAAGTTTTAAAAAATAAAATTGGTGTATGTTGGGATCAAGTAGAGCTGGAAAGATATTATTTTAAAGGGTATGATATTAAAACTTATTTTATTGTTCATTATGATGGGGATAAATGTCCTACGCATACCTTTTTAATTTTTAAGAAAAATAATCAATACTATTGGTTTGAACATTCATGGGAAAAATATAAGGGAATACATAGATATGATACTTTAAAAGAATTATTAATTGATGTTAAAAGTAAGTTTATTAAAACAGAACTTCATTGTGATTATATATTAGAAAATTTAATTATACGTGAGTATTCAAAACCTAAATATCATATATCTGTTCAAGAATTTTATAAGCATTGTGAAAATGGGAATGTTGTTGATTTAGATAGTTTGGAGAATGAATTATGATAGAGGAAGTTAAGAGTCAAGTTTCTTTATTGCTACATAATGATAAAAGTGGACACGGAATGGATCATATTAATAGAGTATTAGATTTATCTTTAAGGTTTGCTTTAGAGGAGAATGCTAATTTAGAGATTGTATCTTTGATTGCTTTATTACATGATGTTGATGATTATAAATTGTTTGGAATGGATAGTGCTAGTAATTTAACGAATGCTGGAGCAATTATGAATCATTGTGGCATTAATTCTGATATTCAAAAAGAAGTATTTTCGGCTCTTAGATGTATTGGCTATAGTAAACGTTTAAAAGGGTTTGTTCCGAGTACAATAGAAGGTATGGTTGTATCGGATGCAGATATGTGTGATGCATTAGGTGCTAATGGAATTTTAAAAGTATATACTTATACCTTAAAAAATGGAGATACGTTTTTTGATAAAAATATATTTCCTAAGGAAGAAATGGATTATGATGAATATATAAAGAATAATGCAAATACTGGTGTATGTCATATGTTTGAAAAAATATTGAAGTTAAGAGGTATTATGCTAACAGAAAGTGGTAAGAGGGAAGCGGAAATTAGAGAAAAAATAGTAATTGATTTTTTGTATCAGTTATTTAGGGAAGAAAATGCAGTAGAATGGAAAAATTATTTAAATCGGTATTTAGATAATCGAAAGTTAGTATTAAAAAAGCAAAAATAAATAGTTTTTAGTTGTCTAAAAATATTTGACAACTACACCAAAAAGCAATATGATTAGGGTGTGGTAATACAAGATGGTGTAGAAAAATGAATTATAAATTTGAAGAGAGTATACAAAAAATTAAAAAACTTATGAAAGAAAATGGGTATGTTACATCAAAAATGGTTAAAGAGCAAAAAAATATTTGAAAAAGGAAGAATTAGAAAGTTTGGAACTTATTGTTTTTGCTTTTTTGGATTTGGCTGAAAATAGAGCAAAGAAAAATTTCCAATAACCATGGAAGATTGGAATAATTTATTAGATAATAGAAATGTACTAAAAGATGTTAGTAAAATATCCAGGAAATTGCTTGTGATAAAGCTTTAAGCTAATTTGAGAAATATCGAGTTAAACAAGATAAATTATATAAATCTGATTTTGATTTATTACTAGAACAAACCCAAGACATGGAATAATATAGAGTTTAAAATCTCTTATTTTTTTGTTATAATATTGAAGCAGAGGGATAATATGAAAAAAATACTTTTAATACTAGTTTGTTTCTTGCCAATTAGTGTTTATGCACTCGATATGCCTGATATTAATAGTGAGGCTGCAATTGTTTATGATGTAGATGAAGATACTGTTATATTAGAGAAGAATAGTGAAGAAGTACGTAGTATTGCTAGCTTAACGAAAATTATGACAGTACTTACTGCCATAGAAAATATTGATGATTTTAGTGAGACAATTACTATTACAAGAGAAATGCTTTATGGTATATACTATAATGCTTCCGTTGCGGGATTAAAAGTCGGTGATACGGTTACTTATTTGGATTTATTATATGCAGCAATACTTCCTAGTGGGGCTGATGCCACTCAAGTTCTTGCTTATACTATAAGTGGAAATGTTGATACTTTTGTAGCAAAAATGAATGAGCTTGCTTTAAAAATAGGTGCTCTTAATACTCATTATGTTAATACGACTGGACTAGATCAAGATGGTGCATATTCAACTATAAGTGATCAATTATTAATTTTAACTTATGCTTTAAAAAATCCTACTTTTAGGATGATTTTTACAACAAAGAATTATACTTTAACTAATGGCTTAGCAGTAGAATCGACGGTTAATATGTATAATCGAGTTCTTAATTTGGATATTAGTAAAATTATAGGCAGTAAAACAGGAAATACAAATGATGCTGGTTTATGTATAGCAGCCTTATTCTATCATGAAGATCATGAAATGTTACTTATTACTTTAGGAGCAGAAAGAATAGATGATGTTCCTTATAATTTAATAGATGCTCTTACTTTAATTGATACTGTTAATACAAGTTATGTAATTCCCGTAGAAGAAATAGCTACGCTAGAAGAAATATCTGTAGTAAATGATGTTCAACCCTCATCTATTACTATTCATTATGGAACGATAGTTATTATTGTTGTGTTCCTGTTTTTAGTTGTTGCTTTCTTTTGTAGGAGAGTGAAAAAGTGAAAATATTAATTGTTGAAGATGACTTTAAAATACGTGAAGAATTGAAAATACTTTTGGAAAATGAGGGTTATCAAGCAGAAGTAATTAATTCTTTTCAAAACATAGCCCAAGATATTATGAATCAAGAATATGATTTATTATTATTAGATATTAATTTGCCAAATGAAAATGGTTTTATGATTTGTAAGGAAATTAAGAAGTATAGACAAACACCTAATTATTTTTGTTACAAGTAGAGATACGGAGGAAGATGAGTTAAACAGTTTACTTTCGGGTGGAGATGATTTTGTAACTAAACCTTATAATAAATATATTTTATTAGAAAAAATAAGTAGAGCTTTAAAACTTAATGATCCGATGCGTTACAAAGAATTAGTTGTTCATGGAGTTGTTCTTAATTTGCCTTTTTCTACAGTTAAGTTTCAAGATCAAGAAGTAGAGTTAACGAGAAATGAGTTTCGGATTTTATATTATTTATTTTTAAATGTCGGACAAGTTTTAAGCAAAGAAAATTTAACTCAATATCTTTGGAATGATCAGTATTATTTAGATGAAACTATTTTACTGGTTAATATTAATCGTTTAAGAAAAAAATTAGAAGATATTGGACTTACGGATTTTGTGAAGACGAAAAGAGGGGTGGGATACTACGTATGAGTTTTAAAACATTTTTAGAAGAGAATATTATCTTTATTATCTTTCAGTTTGTTTTAGCTGTTATTATTTTCTTTGCTTTTTTTCTTTTAGAAATTTTTTTTGTTTTTACTATTTTATTGATTCTTTTTCTTTTGTTTTTTACTTTTTTCTATTTGTATTTTGTTTATTTAGGGAAAAAGAAGAGGGCATTGCAAATCATTTATAGCTGTAATAAACTTGAAGAAAAATATTATATTTCCGAAATGATTCGCAAAGATGATACGATAGAAGGCTATCCTTATTATTATGCTTTAAAAGAAGCTTGTAAGGCAATGAATGATAAAATTAGTGATATAGAAAAGAATGAGAGAGATTATGAAGAGTATATTGAAAGTTTTGCTCATGAAATTAAAACACCTATCGCCGCTTTATCCTTATATGCTGAAAATAAAAAAGATAAAACCTTGAAATATGAAATAAGAAAAATAGAAGAATATGTAGAACAAATTTTATATTATGCCCGAAGTGATACAACCGAGAAAGATTATTTTGTTAAGAAAATAAAGTTAAATGATATTATTCATCCTCTTATTTTAAAAAATAAGGATATTTTATTAAATGGGCATATAAATATGAATGTTCATGATTTAGATGTTTATGTTTATACTGATGAGAAATGGTTATCTTTTATGATTAGTCAAGTTTTAAATAATGCCATTAAATATTTAGATAAAGATAAAAAGACAATTGAAATTTATAGTAAGATAAAAGATAATCAAGTCGTTTTAGTAATATTAGATAACGGTTGGGGAATACGTTCTTCTGATTTACCAAGAGTGTTTGATAAAGGGTTTACAGGTAGTAATAGGAAGAAAGAGTATGCAACGGGAATGGGATTATATTTAGTTAAAAAGTTAAGTGAAAAGTTAGATATTACAGTTTTAATTGATTCAAAGTATCAAGAATATACAAAGGTTAGTTTTGTATTTCCTAAAAGTAAAATGCATGATGAAATAAGTAGGAGGGTTTGATAGTTGGAAAATTTTGTGAAAGTAATGTTTGGTACCACTTCTAGTGCTAATGGATTTGTTTATAAAGAAAATGAAGTAGATGTTAATAATATAGATTTAGTGATTAGAGAAGTAGATGATTTTTTAAAACCGGGTTATTATTGGGATAAAAAAGGAAATGAGGAAGTAATAAAAGAAATATATGATTATTTGCTGCATATAAAACATGAAAAAGATAAAATGAGAAAGTTAGATAAAATTAACTAGCGTTAATTCTTGGGTTTTGTTATAATAAACTTGTGATTGATATGAAAAAGATTTTAATTATTGAAGATGATGAAAGTGTTCGAAATGAGTTAAAAGAACTGCTTAGCAATGCTTCATATGAAGTATTAGTACTTGATAATTATACTAATATGTTAGATGATATAATAAATGTTCATCCAGATTTAATCTTGCTTGATATTAATATTCCTTATATGAATGGGGAAGTATTACTTAGAAATTTAAGAAAAGTAAGTAATATTCCGGTTATTATGGTAACAAGTAAGATAGGTGAAATAGATGAAGTATTGTCTATGAGTTATGGAGCGGATGATTATATAACAAAACCTTATAATCCAACAATATTGCTTTTGAGAATAGGAGCAGTATTAAAAAGAAGTGAAAATAATATTACTGATGTGATTTTTTATCATGATCTTTCTATTGAAATTAAAAAAGGGATAGTAAGAAGTAAAGATGAAGAAGTAATACTAACAAAAAATGAAATGATTATTTTTCTTTATTTATATGAGAGAATGGGAAGTATTGTTTCAAGAGATGAATTAATGACTGAGTTATGGAATAATGATGAATATATTAATGATAATGCCCTAACAGTAAATATTAGCAGACTTAGAAGTAAATTTAGAGAATTAGGTATTAGGAATGCTATTTTAACGAGAAAGGGGCAAGGGTATATTTTATTATGAAATTAAGTGATTATTTGAAAGATAAATTATTTATTATTATTCTTGTTATATTGACTTATTTTATTATTTTATCATTTATGATTGGTTTTAAAATAATAATAGCTTTTCAAGTTTGTTTTACAATTATTTATTTTTTGTTGTTTATTATTATTTTTTTATATGATTTTATTCGTAAATACTTCTTTTATAAAGAAATATTATTAAAACTTGATATGTTGGAAGAAAAATATTTGATATGTGAACTCTTAAGTAAGCCAAACTTTTTAGATGGAGAAATTCTTTATCAAATGCTATATGAAATAAATAAATCGATGAATGAAAATATGAGAGATTATAAAGAGAAAGTTAATGGATTTAAAGAATATGTGGAGATGTGGATTCATGAAGTTAAAATTCCTTTGGCAGCCTTAATTTTATATACACATAACAAAAGAACGGCTAAAGCATTAGTTAAAGAAATTAATAAAATTGATAATTATTTAGAACAAATATTGTATTATATTAGAAGTGATACGACAGAAGCTGATTATATTATTAAAGAAGTTAGTTTAAATAAAGTAATTAGAGAAGTAATGCTTAGAAATAAAGATGTTTTGTTGGAAAAAAACATTGATATTACAAGTGATGTAGGTAACCTAAAGGTTCTAACTGATTATAAGTGGTTAGAATTTATGATTAATCAAGTTATTAGTAATAGTATAAAATATATGAGGGATATTAGTAATAAAAGCATTAAGATTAAAGCTTATAAGAAAGATAAACAAATAATTTTAGAAATATTAGATAATGGAATGGGAATACCTAAGTGTGATATAGGACGAGTATTTAATAAATCATTTACTGGTTTAAATGGAAGAAAAGTTTCTAGTTCGACTGGAATGGGTTTATATATTGTTAATAATTTATGTAAAAAATTAGGGCATAGAATAGATGTAGAATCAAAAGAAGGAGAATATACGAAAGTTGTTTTTAGTTTTGATAATAATTTGTTTTACAGTGAAGTAAAGAATATGGAATAAAAATATCGTGTTTATTTCATATTTTTTGTATAATAAGATTAGGATAGAGTTGGTGTTATGAAAGATAAAGTATTAATAGGGATTATTGTAGTATTAACACTAGTTTTTATTTTTGAAGGTGTTTATCTATTTAGTCGTTGGAATAAGAATAATGAGAATGGTGATTTAGAGGTTCCTAATGAAAATAACAATGCAGTTGATGAAAATCCAAGTGAAGAAGAAAATTATATAAAAATTGTTAATACAAGAGAAGATGCTCATCAAGTTGTGCAAGAGTATGAAATGGTTTTAAATGGTGAACATAAAAATTTTGATGTTAGTTTTGATATTGATGAATAAGAAGGATACTTTGAAATAAATGCAACTATTGGAAATGAAAATGTGTTTAGAATTATGAATGATTTTGAAGAGGCTCCTGATAATTATATAAGTTATATTAATGAGTATTTTAATGAAGATAATTTTATTATATTTTCTGGTGCTGATGATGTGAATTATTTAATAGTAGAAACTTTCTTTTTACCACCAGCGAATGGTATAGGTATGGATTATAATTTTTATAATCAGAATTTTGAGTTTATTGGTGCACTTGATGTTATTGTACAGGGACAAAGTTTACAGGTTGAAGATGAAAGTATATTTTATAATAAAGAAGGATATGAAGATTATCAAATAAGGAGTAGAATAGATAATGATAAGATATATAATTTATATCAAAAAGATTGTTTAGATGATTATATAGAAGAAAGAATTTATACAATTAATAATAATAGATTAGAATATGAAGTAATAAATACTTATCAAGTATTTGAAGTAGCAGGAGCCTGTTAATTATCTTACATAATTGTAATATTAAATAATATTGAACGAATGATTTTTTCGTTCTTTTATTATATAATAAGAGCATGAAAGGCGATGTTTATGGAAGAAATTTTAAAAATTGATAAAATAGAAAAGTATTATGGGAATAAATCAAATTTAACAAAAGCTATAGATAATATTAGTTTTAGTGTTAATAAAGGAGAGTTTGTTGCGATTATGGGGGCTAGTGGATCAGGTAAGACCACACTACTTAACTGTATATCAACAATTGATAAAGTAACTAGTGGGCATATTTATGTGGCAGGTGAAGATATTACTAAATTAAAAGGAAATGAACTAAATCGTTTTCGAAGAGAAGAATTGGGTTTTATTTTTCAAGATTTTAATTTGCTTGATACGCTTACTGGTTATGAAAATATTGCTCTTGCTCTTTCTATTCAAAGTGTTCCCGTAAAACTTATGGATAAAAAAATAGAGGATATTGCAGGAAGACTTAATATTAAACATGTTTTAAAGAAATATCCGTATCAAATGAGTGGTGGGGAAAAACAAAGAGTGGCTTCGGCTAGAGCGATTATAACTAATCCGAAATTAGTACTTGCGGATGAACCAACAGGAGCACTAGATTCCAAGTCATCTAGGATGTTACTGGAAAGTTTTAATTATTTAAATACGGAACTTAAAACAACTATTTTAATGGTTACACATGATGCTTTTAGTGCTTCTTATGCTAGTAGAGTAATATTTATTAAAGATGGAAAAGTGTTTAATGAACTTATTCGAGCTCAAAAATCAAGAAAAGAGTTTTTTGATGAAATTATTGATGTTGTAACAATACTTGGAGGAGATTTAAATGATGCTCTTTAAATTATCTTTAAAAAATATAAGAAAAAGTTTTAAAGATTATGCTATTTATTTTTTTACACTTATTTTGGGTGTAGCAATATTTTATGTATTTAATGCTATTGGTAGTCAAACTGTTTTACTTAATGTTACATCTAGTACTAGAGAGATTATTGACTTGATGGTTAATATGCTATCAGGTGTAAGTGTCTTTGTTTCTGTTATATTGGGCTTTTTAATTATATATGCCAGTCGTTTTTTAATGAAGAGAAGAAATAAAGAGTTTGGTATTTACTTAACTTTGGGGATGAGTAAAGGAAAAATCTCTAAGATATTACTTTTAGAAACACTTATTATTGGTATTATTTCTTTAGTTATTGGTCTTGTTGTAGGTGTCGGGGCATCACAACTTATGAGTGTTTTGGTTGCCAATAGTTTTGAGGCTGATCTAACCCGTTTTACTTTTGTTTTTTCTAGTAGTGCTTTATCGAAAACTATTATTTATTTTGGGATAATGTATATTCTTGTTATGATCTTTAATGTTATTAATGTGGGACGTTGTAAATTAATTGATTTAATTTATACGAATCGAAAAAATGAAGAAGTAAAAATGAAGAATCCTATTATATGTGTTATTGTATTTATTATAGCGGTGGGTCTTCTAAGTTATGCTTATTATTTAGTTACAGCTGGTGTAGAAATATTAGTGGATACAACTGATATTTTTATTCCGATTATTTTAGGTTGTGTTTCGACTTTCTTTATCTTCTGGTCTTTATCAGGGCTTATTTTAAGAATTGTGATGAGTTTTAAAACTCTTTATTATAAAGGGCTTAATAGTTTTGTTTTAAGACAAATTAGTAGTAAAGTAAATACGATGGTATTATCCATGACTGTTATTTGTTTAATGCTTTTTGTAACAATTTGTGTATTCTCTAGTTCTTTGTCTATTAAGAATTCGATGACAGCTAATTTAGTAGAACTGGCTCCTGTTGATGTAGAACTATCAAAAACAAGAAATATTAGTGAAGATTATGCTTATGAAACTGGATATAGCGAAGTTTTACGTCAAGATTCTTATCGGAGTATTGGAAGTAGTTTAGAGTTAGTAGATTTTGATGTTAACGATTATTTTAAAGATATTACTACTGTTTATATTTATGCGAGTAATGATTTTACTTTTTTAGATACTTTGGGAGAAGAAATAGCAAATATAGAGACGGATTATCCTTTTTTAACTTATCATGCTCCAGAAGAAGTTATGAAGCTATCAGATTATAATAAAGTAGCAAGACTTTATGGAAATACTGAATATACTTTAGATAGTGATGAATATCTTATTATTGCGGATTTTGAAAGTATGACGGAAGTAAGAAATAGAGCTTTAAAAACACATCCTTCGATCAATATTTTTGGAGTAACTTTAAATCCTAAATATGATGAGTGTCAAGATGGAATTGTGCGTATTTCTAATAATCATATTAATTCAGGTATTATTGTTGTTCCTGATTATGTTGTTAGTGAAACTTATTTGGAAAGAGAAATACTACTTGCTAATTATAAGGCAGATACCGATCAAGGGAAACAAGCAATTGAAGAAGTTTTAATCGCAATAGAAAATCATCCTAATAGTGGTGATATTAATATTAGTGCTAGTACTAAAATTAGTATTTATGAGGCTAGTGTTGGTTTAGGGGCTATGGTAACATTCATTGGTTTATATTTAGGTATTATTTTCCTTATTTCTAGTGCAGCTATATTAGCTTTAAAAGAATTGTCAGAAAGTACGGATAATAAAGAGCGATATGGGATGCTTAGAAAGATTGGGACTGATGAGGGTATGATAAACAAAGCTTTGTTTAAACAAATTGCCATATTCTTCAGCGTTCCTTTACTACTTGCTATTATTCATTCTGTTTTTGGAATTGAATTTTGTAAATATATTTTAATGACTTTTGGAGATGAGGAAATGACTAAATCAATTACAATGACAGCCATATTCTTAATTATTATTTATGGAGGATATTTTCTTATTACTTATTATTGCAGTAAAAATATTATTAAAGATAAATAGAAGCAAATTTTTAGAGAACTTGCTTCTTTTTTAATGACAAATTTTGTCGAACTTTTGTTCTTGAATATTGGGTTATTATATAGTATAATTTAAGGGTAATTTACGAGTAAAAGGAAGGGTGGTTAAATTGAAAGACAGTAAATTAGCAACAATATCAAATTTATTTGAAGGTCAAGAAATCCGGAGCATTTGGTATAGCGATAAAGAAGAGTACTACTTTAGTGTAGTTGATGTAGTTAAAGCTTTAACAGGAAGTAATATTCCTAAAAGATATTGGAGTGATTTAAAAAGAAAGTTAGATGAGGAAGGAAGTCAACTGTACGAAAATATCGTACGCTTGAAGATGAAAGCTCAAGATGGAAAATTAAGAGAAACTGATACACTTGATACGAAAGGTATATTTAGACTTATTGAGTCTATCCCAAGTCCTAAGGCCGAACCTTTTAAGTTATGGTTAGCAAATTTAGGTAGTGATAGAATTGATGAAGTTTTTGATCCGGAAAAAGCAATAAAAAGGGCAGTTCATTATTATAAAATGCGGGGATGTAATGATGAATGGATTAAACTTAGACTTGCAGGAATTGTCGATCGTAATAAGCTTACAGATATTTGGAAGGATAGGGGTATTACCAAAGATTATGAGTTTGGTATACTTACAAACGAAATTTACCAAAGATGGTCTGGAATGAAGGCAAGTGAATATAAAGAATATAAAGGAATTAGAAAAGAATCGCTTCGAGATAATATGTCAGATTTAGAAATACTTCTGACGGATATTGGTGAAGTAACAGCAAGAGAGCTTGCTAAAGAACATGGTCCATATGGGTTAGAAGAAAACAAAGAAATTGCTAGATCAGGTGGAGAAATTGCAAATATTACAAGAAAAGAAATAGAAAATAGACTTGGTAAGTCGGTTGTAAATAAAGAAAACAAACTTGGGTATCAATATAAAGAAAATAAAAAAATTGAAAATAAATAAAAATTATACTTTAATCGTATAGTTTTTTTTGATACAATTATTTTAGTGATAGAAATGAATAAAGAAATTAAAGTAGAAGATATTAAAGATTTGTTTTTAAAAAGAGATATAGAGGCCAATAAGGGTGACTTTGGTAAAGTAGGAATACTTGGTGGTTCTATTAAATATAATGGAGCAGTTAAACTTGCTAATATGAGTTTAAGTACACTTAGAAGTGGCTGTGGTTTAGTAAGAGTTATTGTGCCTAAAGAAATAGAAGAGTTTGTTGCCCCTTATCTTTTAGAACAAACGATGTATTCTTATGAGTCGTTAGAAGATATAAAAAAATCTATATCTGATTTGGATGTTTTAGCAATTGGTATGGGTTGGGATTATGATGAGGAGCATTTAGCAATTTTAAAATATATTTTAAACTATTTTGAAGGTAAGATGGTTATAGATGCTGATGGTCTTAATGCTTTAGTGGGACATTTAGATTTACTTAAGTATAGTAAAGCTAGTGTTGTTCTTACGCCTCATTTAAAAGAATTTTCAAGATTAACTGATTTAAGTATAGAAGAAATAAAGAAAGATAAAATAAATATTGCTAAAAAATTTGCTTTAGAAAATCAGGTTATTTTAGTATTAAAAGGTCATACTACTATTGTTACTAATGGTGATTATATTTATTTATGTTGTTGTGGGGTATCTGGTATGGCGACAAGTGGTAGTGGAGATGTATTATCAGGAATACTTGCCGGGATGTTGGCTTATCAAAATTATGATCTTTTAACTATAAGTGGTGGAGTAATGTTAAATGGAATAGCAGGAGAGATAGCAGAAGAGAAAAATACGGATATTGGTATGATAGCTAGTGATACTATTAAGTGTATTCCGGAAGCAATAAAAAAGATTAGGAGTGAGTAATATGAAGATAAAATGTAATAGTGATAATTTTTTTAAAATTTATAATGAAATGCAAGGGGTTTCAAATCGTTTTTATAAAATAAAAAAAGGAAAGAAAGTAAGAGTACATAATTATACATATTATGCTAAAATTATGGCTATATTAGTTATATTTATTTTTCTTTTTCCTTTAATATTTAGAGTTTATAATTTTTTTATTAAAATATTGATAACTAAAGTATCACCATTTATAATAACTTTTTTGATACTTTATTTGTTACTATTTCATATTGGTTATTATTATGCAAAGAAAAGATTGGGAGGAGAAGTACATCTTAGTTTAAAGGGAATTAAAGATGTAGATAAAACCAATTTATCAGTTTATGTTCCATGGGACTTAGTAGATTATGTTTATGTAGGGGAATATGGAATATATTTTTTTGTTAAAAGGCATATAATAATTTTTCTTGATATAAAGTATCAAGAGCAAGTAATAAATTATTTAAAAAAAGAAAAAATAAATATTCTTATTTATAGAAAGGAGGATTAATTATAGTAACATTTGATGATTTTTTAAAAATTGATATACGGGTGGGAACAATTACTAAAGTAGAAGATTTTTTAAAAGCAAAAAGACCAGCTTATAAGTTAGAAATTGATTTTGGCATAGAACTAGGAATAAAAAGATCTTCGGCTCAGATAACAAAGTTGTATCAAAAGGATGATTTAATTGGTAAACAGGTACTAGCAGTTGTTAATTTTCCTTCTAAACAAATTGCTGATTTTGCCTCGGAAGTTTTAGTGCTTGGAGTTTATAGTAAAGATGGGGTAGTTCTAATTGAACCTAATAAACATGTAAATAATGGAGATAAGTTAGGTTAAATTGGAACTTTTTTCATAATTTAACGACTTATTTAATAGAGGTGGCTAAAAAATGAGTACTCAGGAAGCCTTAAGTAAATTCGAGAGTGTTTATGATGAAACTTATGATGATGTTTTAAAGTATTTGGTTTGTAATGTAGCAAGAATAAGTGATGTAGCTGATATTATTCAAGATGTTTATCTAGCAGTTTATAAAAAAATTAAAAAAAATATTTCGCGGGAATATGTTTTGGGTATTGCTAGACATAAATTAAAAGATTATTATCGCCTTCGTTATCGCCATAAAGATAACAAACTTGATTATGAGATAGATATGGTAGCAGATAGTATTGATCTTTTAGAAGATGTAATCTTAGAAGAACAGATTAGTCTTGTTTGGGATTATTTAAGTAAAAAGAAAAGTATAATAAGTAAAATATTTTTTCTCTATTATTATGAAAATAATTCTTTAAAAGATATTGCTAGTATATTAAAGATTAGTGAATCTAATGTAAAACATTATTTATATCGTACGTTAAAAGAAATAAATAAAATTTTAAAAGAAGGTGATGAAAAATGAGGAAAAATGGTATTTATCAGGTCTTTGATAAAGAGTTTAACAAAGATAATATGTATCAAAATATTTTAAATAAGTTAGAAAAAAAAGAAAAGCAAAAAAGAATTAAAAAGTATAGTTTTGTTTCTGTTAGTTTGATTATTATTTTATTTTGTTTCTTTTTTACTAAAAATATGTTTCAAAAGGATATATCTAAGGTTGCTGATGAAAATAAAGATGAAATTAATATTAATGAAATAAATCAAAATATATATGATGATATATCTAATGCTGATGTATATATTCTTGATACTTATGATTCGACAATTTCCGTTGAACCACTAAAGTTAAGTATTCCTACTGGTTTAGAATTAGATACAATATATATTGTTTATACTAAAAATGAAGATACGAGTCAATATGATATTGTTCATGATATTATCCAAAGTTATATTGGTGAGGATAAAGCAGTTAATGTTACTTATTCAACTATTAGTAAACCTATTAGAGATGTGAATGTTGTAGATGGTGAAGCATCATTTATAGACGGAGTAGAAGTTATGATTAGTAAAGATAATACAACCTTTATTGTTGAGTTACTTTATGATGATGTTTATTATGATATAGAGTCTTATAATTTAGAATTAGATGAAGTTTTAAAGATAGTTAAAGGTATTATAGAATAGGAGATATTATGAAAAAAGTTTTATTATATGGTTTGGTTCTATGTGTGATAATTTTAGGTATTTTAATAGGGGTTATTGTTATTCGTAGTAAAGAAGATGAAAAGGTATTTGGAGAAGATAGTGATATTATTATTAATCAAGTAACAAATTATGAAGAGATAGCTAATGATTCAGATGTGAGAATTATTTCTTCTATTTGTGATTGTGTGAGGGGCGGGCATTTAGGATATAAATTGCCTGATGATATAAAATTTATTAATGATTATGGTATTTTTATTAAAGATTCAGAAGGTAATTATAGTGTTTTACATGATGAAGTGTTTGAGTTTAGTAATAGTAAAGATAGATGGGTTAATATTATGTATTCACTGATAGAAGAACCATTAAAAGATTATGTTATGGCAAGTAAAAGAGAAATAAGTAGTATTAATGGGGTTAATGTAATTATTTATCAATATGAAAATATGTTTATGGTAGATTTTCAATATAAAGATAAATATTATAATATACAGACAAGTAATATTAGTAAAGATGAATTAATAAGTTTAATTAAAGGAATATTAAAATAAAAAATACTTTAGTTATTTTAAGTATTTTGGCTTATCAGTTTTACCTAAAAGATAATCAGCAGATATTTTATATATTTGACATATTGTATATAAAAATGGAGTGGCGATAATATATCGTCATTTTTCATAACTACATATGACACTTTTATTAGTGTTTAAAATACTGGCTAATTTTTCTTGGGTTAAGTTAAATTCTTTTCTAAATTCTTTTAGCCTAAGGATAGATTTATCTTTATTATACTTATTTAAGTTATAATTATTTTTACTAGTTAATCCTAAAGCATAGTCAACAGAAACATTTAATTGTTCACAAAAGACGATTAGTCTTTTAATAGGAAATATTTCATTACCACTTTCCCACATAGCATAACTACTTCTTTTTATATTTAGGAGAGCTGCTATATCTTTCTGATTTTTACTATTTGCTAATCTTATGTTTTTAATATTATTATTGTTAAACATACTTATTTCACCCATAATAATTTTCTCATTAATATCATTTATGTAAAATGTTCTGTCGGAAATGCCAAACTTTTTGTTGACTTTGTTTCTAGCTAAGTTTATAATTTATATGTAAGCTAGGAAACTCATCATTTATGATAATAATTTTTAATGTTTTTATAAATGAAGTATAGCTTCACAAGAAAGAGAGTAAGTTTATGAAATTCGAGGTATTAAAGAAAAATAATTTGAAAAGAAATATTATTATTGGTGTTTTTGTAGTATTAATAATTAGTGCAGTAGTTCTAAATTTTACGAGAGCAAAGTATAGAAGTACAGCTAGTGTGCCTATTGTAGATAGTGAAGTTAATTATGTAAGACCAGACTTAGAAATAATAGCTTTATACATAAATGGAGTAGAAGCAGAAGAACTGGATAGTAATACTAACTATACTCTTGATACAACAAGTAGTACCTGTACTTACAAAGATGGTAGTAATATCCCAAACTTATCTTTAAGCTATGACAGCGAAACAAAAGCTTTCAGTATTAGTCCCTACACAACCAGAGGCACTAAATGTACTCTTTATTTTGAAGAAGCAAAACCTTTATTAGCAGACATCATCAAAGGTTATAACCAAAGCACAAGAAATGATTTTAGTACCGTGTATACAGCAAGTACAACTAATACAGTATTTACTGCAAATGATGGAGATGGTACAACCTATTATTTTGCCGGGTCTCCAACCGATAACTATGTATCATTTGCGGGATTCTATTGGCGAATAATAAGAGTCAATGGTGATGGAAGTATAAGACTAATCTATCAGGGAACTAGGGCAACGGCAACAGGAAGTAATGCTCAAATAGGAACAAGTACCTTCAATAATTCAGATGATCGAAGTGAGTATGTAGGTTTGAAATATACAAAAGAAAGCCAATATGGAACAAATGAGAATAGTACAATATATACAGCATTAAATACATGGTATGAAGAAAATATAAATATAGAAGAGGAAGAATATACAAATTATATAGATACAAATGCCGGATTCTGTGGCGATCGAAATATGGCCAGTGGATCAACATGGAGTAGTCAACCAACAAGAACAATTTACTACGCGGCATATGAAAGATTAGACACCAATAAAAGTCCAAGTTTAGCATGTAGTACCAATAACCTGTATACAGCAACAACAAGTAATAAAGGAAATAAATCACTATCAAGTCCAATAGGATTAATAACCGCGGATGAAGTAGCCTTTGCTGGTGGTGTATATGGGCAAACTAATGGAGATTATTATTTACATACCGGAAGTTATTACTGGACCATGTCTCCATTTTACTTTAACGGATTTTGGGCTGGCGTGTTCAGTGTGTCTTCGAGTGGCCGCCTCTACTTCATCAACATGAACAACACGTATGGTGTGCGCCCAGTAATAAATCTGAAGGCTACAACGACAATTTCCAGTGGAAATGGTACTGCTCAAAATCCGTTTATCGTTGATTGAAAAAATGTTAATGTAGAAACTGATAAATATATCAAAGTTAAAAGTTGATAGTTTATCAGTTTTTATATAATTTTAAAAATTTATATAAAATATTTAAAATTGTTAACAAAACAATTAAAACAAACCTATATTTTATCAAAATAAGCCATCAATTTAATATATTTCATCACCCAATTAGTATAATTTCATCATTTGATTATTACCAAAATATATTGTATAGTTATGCTTGAAGAAAGAAGGAATGGAATGAAAAAAGAATTTATCAATTTAATGAAAAAATCCAATTTAAAATATTTTTTAGCTAATCCCCAAAATATAAGACAGCTAAAATACTTTATTAACACCTTTATTAATTTACCATCTAGTTTTAAATTAAATGAAATAGAAGTTATATTTCAAAGTATAATTAATAACTATTCTGAAAAAGAAAGAAAATCTACTAGTGATTTAATAATTAAAAGTAGAAGAGATATCATTGTTATTAACTCTTATACTACTAATAATAAAGAATACATTATTCATATGTTAATAGGTAGCTTAGATAATGAACAATATCGTCTAAGAGAGCTTAGATTTTGTCATGAGTTAAAAGAAAAAGAAGTAAATGATATTGTAACAGATTATTATTTACAATCATCAGAGTTACCCAATAATGACACATTTAAAGACTTACTCCAAATAAAAACCATTAATTTAAAACGTTTAAATGAATTATCAAGTGATACTGCTATAAATAGATGGTTAAAATTTATCGGTGCCACTAATAACGAAGAACGTATAAAAGCCACTAATGAAGATGAAATATTAAAAGATTTTAATCTATGATGAAGTAATGTTTGAATATAATATATACTATTTATATCAAAATAGTTAATAATTTGGTATAATATATGTAAATAAGAGGTGATACTATGAAGTGTATTTTAATGAATAAGAACACAGAAGTATTAGTTGCAGAATATGATGAAGCAGTTAAAGCTTTTATTAGAATTATAGAAGTTAAAAATATTCATTATGCCCCTTATATTATAGAGGGTATATATGAGGAAGGTGATGAGAACAGTAATCATCTCCGAACTAATTTAAGTGAATGGTTTAAGGGAAGAGGTATTCCAAGTTGGCGTGATAAGTTAGATCTTCTTTTACATAGACTTAATATTGATACACCTAGTGAGTTATTAGATAAAGCATTTGGACTATCACTATCAGACCAATATTGGATTAAGCCTTATGGCAGTAATATTACTTATGATGATGTAAACTTCTTTGATAATGACTTTGACTATGCGGAATTCTTGGAAGCATCTTTGTCTTTGAATAGTAAGGTAGTAACAAAGGAAGCATCTTTAAAAACTCCAAATAATACAACAGATGGAATGCTTAAAAAAGCATGGATTATTGAAGATGGAGTTAGGTATTTACTTAAAGGTGGCTATAAGAATGAAGTATTACAACCATTTAATGAAGTTTTAGCATCTATGATCTGTGACAGGTTAGGATTTTCCCATGTACCTTATACTTTAGCAACTTATAAAAATATGGTAGTATCCAAATGTCCTTGTTTTATAACTAAGGATACAGAGCTTATTACAGCTTATCAAATTAAAAATAACATGAAAAGATTTGATAGTGTAGAGGACTATGAGGCATACATCCAAAAGCTAGAAGATGAAGGTATAAATGATGCAAGAACCAAAATAGAAAATATGTATATCCTTGACTATCTTATTATGAATGAAGATAGACACTTAAATAATTTTGGTATCATTAGGGATGTTAATACTTTAAAGTGGGTAGATGTTGCTCCTATATTTGACAACGGACAGTCTTTAAATATAGAAGACTATAATGAAGATGAAGTAGTTACTTCAGGACACGGCCGACTATTTTATGAGTTAAAGCCATTTGATGAGATTATCAAGGCGGTTAAAGATTTAAAGAGAATTAATATTAGAGCATTAGACGACATACCAGAAGAATTTGATAAGTTACTTCATGAATATCAACATATTACCAAAATGAGTGATAAGAGGATATATAGATTATGTGTGTTACTAGATAGGCAAATTAATAACCTAAAAAGCATAATAGAGCAAGCTGTCTAAAACAATAGCAATTTAAAATTAAATATGTTAAAATATTATCTTAATTGGAGATGAGATTATGTTTATAGACTTTTTAGATAAAATTATAGATTTATTACCTGAATTAATTCAAAATAATACTTTATTTAACCAAATTATTACTAATGTTAAAAAAGAAGTAAAAGATGACTCTAATTATATGATAATGCAACTAGCAGTTGCTCCTTCACTATATAAAAAAATAAAAGATAGTATAAAAATTAATTTTACTTCCACTTCAAAAGATGAAAATATTTTATATTTTACTCTTTTAAATTCTGAAGGATTAATAGCTTTCAAATTAAAAGAATATTATAATACTTACCGTTTAGAGCTATCCTTTAAGCCTTTTAAAGCTAGTAAGAAAGTAATCACTCTTACCATTGCTTCAATTAACAAATTAGAAAAGCTTATTATTAACGAAAAAGAGAGTATAATATCAGAATATGAATATAATTTAACTTATTATGATCATGAAGGCAATATAATTCCTATGGTAGACCTTGAAGAACAAAAAGATATTAATTTTAGTAATGAATTTTTAGTTCCTTTAGAAAATGCTCGAGAATATCGGTTAAATTTTAAAAAATACGCAAGTTTTTTAAATAAAAATCGTTTTCAAAAGCTTAATCAAGAATATGAAAAAAACAATAAAGATATGTTTTCTCACCCAGCCCTCAGAATTGAAAATTTAGAAGTATTTTTAAAAGTAGAAAGCAAACGGGAAATAGCAAATATTTTAAACGAACCATTCATCCCTGAAAGTTACGCTAATACGGGTGCTCTAGATTCTATTGTTATTGCTATAAAAAGTGTTATAGGTGAAAGTGAAGAAGTAATAATATCTGATAATTTATTTGACAGCTTAAATTTTTATTTAAATGGTTTAACATCTAATATGTTATATAATAAAGGTATTTTAATTAAAAAATTAAATGGTATATATACCTTATATTATCTTCATTTAGAAAATAACCAAGTATTAGGTATTAATAGTGAATTAAGAAAACAAGATATAGAAGAGATACTAACTAAAGATACATCACCTGAAATAAAAGATGAATTAAATAGTTTTTTTGGTAAAGGAAATATCTTGAAATAAGGGTTGTAATTTAAAAAAGATAGTGATAAAATATTCACATAAACGTTGATTAAGTTCCCAGTAGTAGCTTATAGTTCTAAAAAAGAGAAAAAGTAACAAAGGCTGAAATTACTTTTAGAAAACATAAGTTATGAATTTCAAACTTAGGAGTTTTAATAGTAAGTCGTGCTATAAACGAAAGAGTGCTAGAATATTCTAGAATTTGGGTGGTACCACGGATACAATTCGTCCCAATGTTCTAGAATTTTTTTAATTTAGGAGGAGAGTTATGGAAGAAAAATTAACAAGGTTAAAAGAAGAATTAACAAGCAAGTTAACAATTGCCACAAAAGAAGCTGATATATTAAATATTAAATCAGAGTATGTTGGTAAAAAAAGTGAAATATCAAATATCTTATCAAGCTTAAAAGACATGAGCATTGAAGATAAGAAAAAATATGGAAGTCTAATTAATAATACCAAAAAAGAAATGGAAAATTTAATTAATGAAAAGTTAACCCAACTTGAAAATAAAAGTAATATATCTTTTGATGATACTCTAGATTATGAAGTAACCACTGGTTCACTACATCCTGTAACTATCATTGCTAAAGAAATAACGGATATCTTAAAGAGAATGGGCTTTACTGTCGTTCTAGGTCCAGAAATGGAATCAGAGTATTACAATTTTGAAGCTTTAAATGTACCTAAGGATCATCCTGCCAGAGACATGCAAGACACCTACTTTTTAGATAACGGAATGCTTCTTCGTACGCAAACAAGCGACAATCAAATTCATGCGATGGAAAATTATGGAGCACCACTTCGTATATGTGCTCCTGGAAGAGTATTTCGTAATGAAGATTTAGATGCCAACCATGAAAACACTTTCTTTCAAATTGAAGGCATGGTAATAGATGAGGGTATAACTATTGAAAATTTATTATATGTTATGCAAAACTTGCTAAAAGAAATTTTTCATGAAGATGTAAAAGTAAGACTACGTCCTGGGTTCTTCCCATTTACTGAACCAAGTTATGAAATGGATATGTCATGTTTAATTTGTGGTGGCAAAGGGTGTCCAACTTGTAAAAATAGTGGTTGGATAGAAATGGTTGGAAGTGGCATGGTTCATCCAAATGTTTTGCGTGCTGGGGGTATAGATCCAGAAAAATATACCGGATTTGCCTTTGGTTTTGGTCTAACCAGACTTGCTATGATGAAGTACAAAATAAACGATATTAGAGTCTTAAATAGTGGGGATATTCGTTATTTAAGCGAGTTTAATATAGAATAGGAGGATAATTATGAAAGAATATCTGAAGTTATTTGGAATTCGAATAGTCATTTATATATTACTATTTATTTGTGTTGTTATATTTTTTGATACTGCTTTATTTCGTTGCTCTGCTTGTTATATAGAAAATTCTGTATGTTTAGGAGGATATGGTGGATTAGATATAATCTCTGTGTTAGCAGGATACATAATTCCTGTTGCTATATTTGAATTAAACTATTTGGTAATTAACAAAAAAACAAATATAAAGGCAACAAAGCTTACAATTATAATGTCAATTATTTTTATATCAATAAATTTAGGAATATTTAAATTTATAGACTACTTTGGCGGATTTTATAGTGATGGAGATTGCACTAAATGTGCTATGGCATTCTGTAATAACGATTATACAAATTGTAGTTTTATAGACGAAGATGGGATAAAACGTGAAAATTTAAATTGTTCATATTATTCTAATTAATTAGAAAGAAGGTATATTATGTTAATATCATGTAATAAATTAAAAAGCCATATAAAAAATCCTGAAAATATAGATTGGCTAAGTATATGGGATACTTTTACACTTAGAACGGCCGAAGTAGAAAATGTCAAAGTTAAAGGAAACTCTTTTGATAAAGTAGTAGTCGCTGAAATTAAAGAATGTATCCCTCATCCTGATAGTGATCATATGCATGTTTTAAAGGTTGACTGCGGTGAAAAAGAGCTAATTCAAGTTGTATGTGGAGCACCTAATGTGTGTGTTGGTCTTAAAACAGCTTATGTTAAAGTAGGTGGTCATATAGACGGCATGGAAATAAAAGCAAGACCTTTAAGAGGTATATTATCAAACGGTATGTGTTGTAGTGGTAAAGAATTAGGCATAAGTGATAATCATGATGGCATTTTAGATTTACCAACTAGTTGGATTAATGGTACAGATATTAAAGAGTATTTGCCAATTGAAGATATCATTGTTGAAATAGATAATAAATCTTTAACGAATCGTCCTGATCTTTGGGGACACTACGGTATAGCAAGAGAAATATGTGCTATTACCGATCATGAATTACTACCTCTAGATATATTAGAAATAACAAATAATTTAGAAGATTTAGACATCGTCATTAAAGATGATAACTTATGTTACCGTTATACTGGCCTCAAGATAGATAATATTAAAAATAATAAAACACCTCTAGATATGCAAATATTTTTATATTATGTCGGCATGCGTTCAATATCTTTATTAGTTGATTTAACCAACTATCTTATGATGGAATTAGGTCAACCGATGCATGCTTTTGATGCCAGAGTAGTTAAAAATATTGAAGTAGGACTAGCTAAGGAAAACGATACTTTTACAACATTAGATGGTGAGACAAGAAAACTTACTAGTGATATGCTAATGATTAAAAATGAAGACAAATATTTTGGTATTGCTGGTGTTATGGGTGGCCTTGATAGTGAGATACTTCCCGATACAAAAAGCGTTTTCCTAGAAAGTGCCTGTTTTAATGCTGCATCTATTAGAAGGTGTGCATCATCTTTAGGGCTTCGCACCGAAGCATCAGCTAGATACGAAAAAAGTCTAGACCCCAACATGACCGATTTAGCCCTTAAAAGACTAGCATATCTCTTAAAACTAAGCAACCCTGACATGAAAATAGCTTCCAACTTAACAGATGTATATCCTAAAGTTTTAAAAGAAGAAAAGATAATCCTTGATAAAAAAACTTTAAGTATTTATATTGGTAAAACTCTAGAAGATGAAGTTGTATTAAATATTTTAAATAAGTTAGGTTTTAAAGTAACTATCGAATGCGATACCTACAACATAACAGTTCCTACCTTTAGAGCAACCAAAGATATCAAAATAAAAGAGGATATAATAGAGGAAATAGCCAGAATCTACGGCCTAGAAAATTTTACTCCCAAACCTTTAAAACTAGATTTAACAACAACAGAACTTGATACTACCTATAATGAAGAATATGATGTAAAAAAACTATTAGCAACCAAATATGATATGCATGAAGTACACAGTTATATTTGGTATGATACAGAAACTTTAAAAGAATTAAATATTGAAAAAGATAACGTTAAAATTTTAGGAAAAGAAGCAAACAATATATTAAGAGATGATTTAAGTTTATCTTTGATGAATATTGTAAAAGAAAACTTCAAAAATTATGGAAAATTCCAAATCTTTGAAATAGGCACCGTTATAAAGGATAATAAAAACAAAAGAATTTTGAGCATTATTCTAACTGATAATGAAAAAAATTTAGAACATATTTATAATGAAGCTAAAAAGATAGTTAAATATTTATTCAAAATCCTAAAGAATAAAGAAGTAGTATTCACAAATAATATTAACGAATATAGTTATTATACTGATAATTTAGGGAAAAATATTGTTGTTGATAATAATAAAATAGGCGAATTAAATGTTTTAAATAAAGTTTATACTAACAAATTAAGTAAGAAAAAGGCCATTGTAACTGTTGATATTGATTTTGATAAATATATAAATATTAAAAAGGAAAAGATTTTAGCTGAAGAAATAAGCAAATATCCAACTGTAGAACTAGATTATACTATTATTGTAAATAATGAAAAATATGAATATATTAAACAAGTTTTAGCTTCTTTCCCAAGCAAATTAATCAAAAATTATAAATTAATAGAAGTATATGAAAATAAATATTTAATAAGATATACTCTTGGAAGTAACACTAAAACCCTTGAGCAAAAAGAACTTCAAACCTTTAAAGAAAGATTTATCAAACATATTAAAGATAATAGCTTAAATATCCTTGAATAAATAGTGTAGAATAAGTAAGGAGATTTAAAGTACATAAAATTACTTTATAATTAAGATAATTTTAAATCTCAGGGA
>CALVHJ010000002.1 GCA_944327425.1 uncultured Bacilli bacterium | reverse complement strand
GGTACTTCTATTTGACTTCCTCCCGTAATTAGAGGAATAAAGACAACTAATGAAGTAATACCTACTACTAAACCAGTAAAAATAAATGCTAAAATAATTAATAATTTGTTTTGTTTTTTCAAATCATCACCCGTTATCTTCTTAGCTATAATCTCTTCATCTTGTTCTTTAATTTTGTCTTTTTGCTCTTTTTTGCTTTCTTTAACCATTTTCATAATTTTGGTATCATCAGTATCCGTTTCCGGATATTTAAAACTAATAATTGGCTCACTTGCTCTAGTATCATCAAGACATGTAAGTAAATCCTCATGCATTTCTCTTGCATCATTGTATCTGTTTTTAGGATTTTTAGCGGTAGATTTTTTTATTATATTGACAATACTATTAGGAATATTAGGAACCTTTTCCCGAATATCAGGGATTGGCTCTTTTAAATGTTTCAAAGCTATTTCAACAGCATTGTCTCCTTTAAAAGGAAGCTCTCCGGTTAAGAGTTCATACATTACAATACCCATTGAGTAAATATCACTTTGAAGGGTTGATCCCTGGCCACTTGCTTGTTCGGGAGGAAGATAATGAACACTTCCCATGACAGAATTGGTTTGAGTAAGCTGGGTGGCATTCATCGCCATAGCTATACCAAAATCAGTAATTTTTACTAAACCATTTTCTAGAATCATAATATTTTGCGGTTTAATATCACGGTGAATTATGTATGAATCATGAGCAACAGCCATACCATCAGTTATTTGAAGCATTATATCAACGGCTTCACTGAGTGTTAATTTACCTCGTTTTTTGAGTAAGCTTTTTAAGTGTTTTCCTTCAATATACTCCATAACAATATAGTATTCGCCATTATCTTCCCCAACATCATATACTTCGACGATATTAGGATGAGTTAGGCTGGAAGCTGCTAGTGCTTCTCTTTGGAAACGTCTTACAAATTTTTCATCATTTGATAAATCGCCGCGAAGAACTTTTACCGCCACATTACGATCAAGAATCGTATCATAAGCAAGATAAACATTAGCCATACCGCCTTCACCAATAGATTTTATTATTTGGTAACGGTCGCTAATCTTTTGACCTTTCATAATCATGATTCTTTACTCCTTTCATTTATAACTAAATAAGCAATTGATATATTATCTGTACCCCCTCTAGCATTACATTTGCGAATTAATTTGCTAACTTTTTCCTCTATTTCTAACTCAGGATCATTTAATACTTTTTCAATTTGTTCTTTGGTAAGCATATTAGTTAGACCATCACTACAAAGTAAAATAGCATCAAAAGTCATGTCAACAACATCAAAAATATCTAAATCTACACTTCCAGATGCTCCTAAAGCTTTCATTAAAACATTACGTTTAGGATGATATTTGGCCTCTTCTTCGGTTAAATTACCAGCTTGTACTAAGAGATTTACTAAAGTGTGATCTTTAGTTACTTTGTGAAGTTGATGGTTTTTCATGACAAATCCAGATGAATCACCAATATTACCAAATATTAAATAATCATGGGTTAAAAGAGCTACGACTAGAGTTGTACCCATTCCTACTGAATCGGGATTATTGGTGGAATATTCCAATATCTTTTTATTTATTTCATTAACATTGTCATTTAACCAATTTACAGCGTCTAATTTAGAGCCAATACTTGATATTTTATTAAAACGGCTTCCTAAAGCAGTAATAGCCATGGATGAGGCTACTTCTCCTTTACGATGTCCTCCCATACCATCACAGACAATCATTAAATATTCATTACTAGCATTTTTTAATATAGTAACAGAATCTTCGTTATGGGTACGGACACGTCCTGTATCAGTTAAATAAAATGATTTCATTTCTTCATACTCCCTCTTAATTGACCACAAGCGGCATCTATGTTGGAACCAAATTCTTTTCTAATAGTTACATTAATGCCATTTTTACGCAGTTCATCATAAAATGCTTTTATTTTGGTTTTACTACTCCTATTAAATTCTAAATGATTAGTTTCGTTATAAGGAATTAAATTAACATATATATTCATTCCTTTAAAAAGATGAGCTAATTCTTTAGCATGATCGATACTATCATTTACATTATTAAGCATAACATATTCGAGTGTAACTCGTCTACTTGTAACTTGCAAATAATCCTTGATTGCCGTGATTAAGGTAGGAATATTATACACTTTGTTTACAGGCATGAGCTTATTTCTTAGTTCATCAGTGGGAGCATGAAGAGAAATAGCTAAATTAATTTGAATGGGAAAGTGAGATAGTTCATAAATTTTAGGAACAAGGCCACATGTTGATAAAGTTATGTGCCTAGCTCCAAGTTCAATACCTTTAGGATCATTGATGATCTTAATAAATTTGGTAACATTATCATAGTTATCAAGAGGTTCCCCTATTCCCATAATAACAACACTATAAAGACGAATACCTAAATCTTCTTCAACGGCTAGTATTTGTTCAACCATTTCATAAGCCTCTAAATTTCTAACTTTTTTTAGCCGGCCTGATTCACAAAAACGACAGGCCATATTACAACCAACTTGGCTAGATACACAAATACTTGTACCATAATCATGTTCCATTACAACTGCTTCAATATATTCATCATCATATAATTTGAATAAATATTTTTTAGCTAAACCATCTTCTTCTTTTTTGACGATTTTAAGAAAATAAGTATCAAAATCATTTTTTAATTTATCGCGTATTTCCTTTTTTATGTTACTAAATAGATCAATATCTTTAACTCTTTTTTTATATAACCATTCGTATACTTGGATAGCACGATATTTTTTATCATTAATACTTAGAAAATAATTTTCTAAATCTTCTTTAGTTAATCCATATATATTAGGCATTTTAATTCACCTCTATGTTAGCAAAATTTAAATCATAAGATATGGTTTTATCTATACTAGTAACTATTATACTGGTTATTTGTTCGTCATTAATATTAAGCTTATATTCATAGTATTCATCTAGAGCAGAATAAGTATTACTACTCCTTGTTAAATTAAGATTATTAATGGTATTAAATAAATATTCTATATTAAATAAATTGGGATCTAAGCCTTCATAAAGGTTAGTTATAGGAATTCTAGTGTCTTCAATTACTTGATAAGTACCAGTGTTATCTATGTAATATTTTATTATATTACTACTAGTTTTGTAACCTTCTTCATAGGTATTATATTTTGTTCCTTCAAATAAATAAGTTATATCATTTATTAAAATATTATATTTATAGGTGTAAGTACTGTTTAATAAATTATTTTCCATCTCCCCTAAAGTTATTGGTTCTTCTTTTATTTCGGTTGGTGGTTCGGTTATGGGTTCTTGAGTATTATTTTCTTGTGAGGTATTGTTATTAAAAGCGATAGAAAAAGCTAGAATTATAAATAAAATAAGAAAGAAAATTCCCCAGTATATTAATTTTAAATAAGCTTGGCCACGAGGTGTTTTTTTTAAGTTTTGATGCCAGGCTTTAAGTTTGTTAATATTTTTTTCTTTATGCAAAATTATCACCTACTTTATAATACTATTAATTAATTTATCTTTATTTATCCCATTTAAATAATCTTTAATGTTCATAGCTTTCTTGCCAAAAGGCTTTAACTCGGTAATGTAATATACTTTATCTTGACAAGTAATACCTAAAGCATCTTTTTTTAATATTATACTTTTAGGAGGATTAGAGCTATCTTCACCAATAATACCCGATAAAACTTTTACTTCTTCATTATTTAAAAGAAAATAACTGCTTGGATAAAGGGCTCTTACTCTATTAGAAACTTCCTTGGCGGTTTTAGTAAAATCTAGATGTTCTTCTTCTCTTTTTATGGTATAAGCATATGTTGCTTCATTATTATTTTGTGGTTCTCGTTTAAATGTTTTATTAATTATAGTGGGAAGAGTGTCGGCTAATAAGTTAGAAGCTAAAAGGCTTAATTTGTTACTTAAAGTAATAATGTTATCATCATCTTTAATAGGTATGGAAGCTGATGATATTATATCACCAGTATCCAAATTAGTATCCATATAATAAATAGTAATACCGGTTTTTTCTTCCCCATTTAGTAAAGCATAATGAATAGGTGCACCTCCTCTATATTTAGGAAGCAAGGAAGCATGAACATTGATACAACCAAGCGGTGGTAAGTCAAGAATTTCTTTAGGTAATATCTGGCCATAAGCACAAGTTACAATAAGATCCGGTTGATATTTTTTTAGATATTCATAATCTTCTTTTATTTTTAGAGGTTCTAAAACGGGAATATTATTTTTTAGAGCAAATTCTTTTACAGGAGATGGGGTTAGGATTTTTTTTCGACCAACATATTTGTCAGACTTGGTTACCACAAGTACTACTTCGCTTGTTTTTATTAAAGTATCTAATATAGGAACAGCAAATTCAGGAGTTCCCATAAATATTGTTTTTATCAATTTAATCACCACTATTATTTTATCAAAGAAAATAAATTTAGTCTATTATCATAGAAAAAAAGTAGCTGCATAAAAAGAATGCTAGCTACCCTATTTACATTTTATTTACGTTATTCACTAAATTCAACCTTAATTGAACCATTTAAAGTTTTATTTTGATTATGATTTTGTTCAGCTCCAGTATTAACATAAGTAATTTCTAAATTATAAGTATAAGTGGTAGCACCACTTACCGTTTTATTTTCTCTTAATAAAAGAATTCTACCACTTGCCTCAGTTAAATCACCACTGGCTAACACACTATTGTTACTGGCATCTTTTAAAGAATAAGTTACTTCATTAGCACCAATAGTACAATTATTGGTAGCACTTTGATTAGAACTACTACATTTTTCAAAAGTATTACTCGTAATATCTAAATATATACTATAAGTAGCAGTGTTTTCCGTAGTAGTTGGCGTTATGCTTACTGTAAAGCCCTTGCTGCTTCCCTCTCCTGGCATAGCATTTTCAAGAGTAAGAGAACTTACGCCAGCATCATACACTACTTTTATAAAATCACTTTCTGTATTTAAATCAACACTACTACCTGAGCCTCCCACATTGATACTACTGGTAAAATAAGCAAAAGATACACCTATTACGGTAATGGAAATACATAAGACAATTGCTAAAATCAAATTCTTCTTTCCAATATTCATTAATATTACCTCCATATTATGTCTTAATATTACCAAATTATCGAACTTTTTTCAATACTTTTATAGCTCTTTTTATTTTATTGTTTCACTTTTTTTAACTAGGTATATTTTGCCTCCTTTATAAAAGGCATAAAAGACATCTTTTAAAGCTAATTTCTTTTTTTCTAGTTCTCTTTCTAACCATGGTTTGGTTTTGTGAATATATTTTAAGGCTTTATCTTGGATAGTTCCATCAACAATTAAAGGCATAGGATAGGCACTTTTTATTTTAAAGAAATTGTATTTAAAAATAGATAGTTTACCATTGGGTTCTAAAAAGGCATATTCAACATCTTCAATGTTTCTTATTTCTTTTTGTCTTAGACTTAATAATAAATCATCCATGCTATAACGTTGTTTAACCATTTCATGATAATTAATTTTACCATTAACAATAATTAAAGATGGTTTGCCCCCAAAAATGGTACGGAATGTTCGAGATTTT
Source organism: uncultured Bacilli bacterium (assembly GCA_944327425.1). Lineage (GTDB taxonomy): Bacteria > Bacillota_I > Bacilli_A > RF39 > UBA660 > Caccenecus. Next base: position 22,630 of record CALVHJ010000002.1, on the reverse strand, counting down.
ATAGAAATATAAGCTAATATGAGTTCTAGAGCTACTAATAAACAGATGGGAACAATAGTAAGGATAATTGGATCACTTTTGTTTTCAATACTTATAGCTACTAATTCAGCGATAAGTATTGAGACAATTAAATCTATTATACCTAATTGACCTACTTCTCTTTTACCCATGATACGGTATGCTAGAGTTATAAAAAAATAAAAGAATAATGTTCTAAATATAACATTTAATAAATCCATATAATCACCTAAATTTATTATGTAATTATTCATAAAATTTTAATCATTTAATATAATTTAGCAGGTGATATTATGTATAAAATATTAGAATATTTAAAGTATTTAGGTATGTTTATTTTAATTATAGTAGGTATTGCTATAATTAGTTCTTTAATTAATTTAACAGGTTTAAATAGTAGTTTTATTTCTAAATTATCTGTTATATTAACAGCTTTATCTTTCTTTATTATAGCGTGTTTAGCAAGCCGTAAAACACAAGAAAAAGGTATTGTATTGGGCTTAAAATTAGCTTTAATATTTGTAGTATTATTAATACTTATTAATTTAATATTTTTTAGAAGTGGGTTTAATATAGATAGATTAATATATTATATTATACTTATAGCTAGTGGTATGTTGGGTGGTTCTTTTGGTAAGAATATAAAAACAAAACAGAAAAAGTAACTGTTTTGTTTTTAGGTTAGACTACTGTATAAGGGTCTGAAATAGTACCTGTACCAGTGAAGAGAGTATCAGCTTTTAGATTGATGACAGGACGAATGCCCCTAGGGCCAGGATGACTACTACACTAATAATTATGTTTCTTTTTAAATTACTTTGTTTAAGTGTCTTTATTTCCATATACTCTTCCTACTTTCTTAAGCGATATTATCATAATTTAATAATTATTTCATTATGTTCGACAAAACATGTCAAAACTTGATGTATTTTTCTACTATATATTTCTATATATACAATATAATTGAGTATTTTGCAATATTTTTTTGATATTACAGCCATATTTTTATTAAATAAATATTCTAATGAGATAATGGTTTAGGTGTATGTGTATGGAATATGGACTTATTATGAAACAAATTAGGGAGCAATATAATATTTCTCAAAAAGATATTGCTAGAATCTTAGGGATTGCTAGAAGTTCATATAAACAGTTTGAATTACAATATGATATTATTCCCCTAAAAAGATTAAATATGTTTTGTAATTATTTTGATTTGTCAATTGATTATATATTGGGGTTAAATAAAAATAGAAAATATGATAATAGTAAAAAGAATCTAGATTTAATTATCTCTGGACAAAGATTAAAAAGCTTACGCAAAGAAAAGAAAATGACACAAGTTAAATTAGCTAGTATTTTAAATATTGCCCCTTGTATGATTAGTGAGTATGAAAAAGGCAAATATCCCATATCTACTTCTTCTTTATATATGATTTGTAAATATTTTAAGGTTTCTGCTGATTATATAACCGGAAAAATAGATGAAAAAAAAGAACTAGTTTTAAACTAATTCCAATAAACAATTATATCTTCTAATCCTTCGGCATCCCATCTAAAATGACCAGTTATATGGTCTTTTTCACTTCTTTTTCGTAATATATCTTCTTCTCTTAGAGGTTGACCAGAATTATGAATAACATAAGGTTCCCCTTCTTTATTTCTTTTATCACTAATAATACCTATGTGTTTATATTCACCAAAAACAACTATGTCGCCGGGTTGCCACTCTTCGATATCATTAATATCTAAAGTTAAATTTAAAGCATATTTAGAAAAGAAAATGTATAAATTACCTACCCTCCGAAAATCGATGTTTGAATCAGGATAGGTAATAAAATAATCAGTATCATTATAATTTTTAATATCATTATCAACCATACTACGAAGATTATAGCCGGCATTTTTAAAAGCTCGCCATATAACATCAGTACAAACGCCGATATCTCGAGGAGGATAACCGGTATCCCAGTATCTACCATCGTAAGTAGGATGATTTTCCGCATCTATTCTAGCTCCTAATAATATATCTGTATAATCATCAATCCCATTATTATTAGCATCAACATTACTGGTAATAGTTTCGATATTAAAGTCTTGGGCTGTATAAAATGGTTTGTATTTTTCGTAAACTAAGAAAATAAAAGGTAAACTTAAACAAACTAATAAAAGGATAACAATTATTATTATTAGTTTATGTTTTTTAATAAACTTCATAAATCCTCCTTTTTAAGCCTTCTTACTCTAATGTTTTTACTTTCTAATTCTTTAAAGTACGCTTCATAATCAATACTAGATATATTTAGGGAATGTTCATACATTTTTAAAGTTAAATCATGAATAAATATAAATTGTTCTACTCTATTATATTTATTCTTACAAAAATTATCAATAAGCTTACAAAATAAACTAAAGTCTTCGCTTCCTACCTGATTTATTAATAAATTAAAATTATTAGTCATAATACTTTTTTTAATAAGAGGGGCAAATAAAACATAAAAGTCTTTAATTACATAAAAATATTCTTCATATTCATTAATAAAGTTAAATCTTTTTAAAGCTAGGGGTATGGGAGCTTTTAGTTTTTTGTATTCTTCTAAAACTTGATAAGATAATAAATCATTAAATAAATCTTCAGAGCAAGAATTTATAAATAAATTGGTGGTTATTAATTCTTTTTTATAAATAGCAAGAGCATTAGTCATTAAGGAATGATTAATCTCATGAATAATCATGCGAAGACTTATGGTAAATATGGGTAAAAAAATAGTTTGATAAGATTTAAGTTTTTCTTTATCAACATAAATAGTATGTAAGGCTGTATCTTCTTCTAAAATCTTTAGAGTATCATTATGAATTAATACTTCTTCTTTTAAAGAAGATGAAGTAATAAACTTTTTTAAAGCTTTTTTCTCTAATTCTTCGCCACTAGTATAACCACTAAAAGTACTTTCGATATTATTTAAGTATTTTAAATAATAGCTAGTTACGCGATGATCTTTGTTACTTATGCCAATACTTTGGTTATTTAATATTTTAAATAAGTAATGAGAAATAAAGGTAACATAATAAATATTTTCAATATGCTTTTTTATATAACTATAATATTCTTTACCATAAAAATTAGTAAAAGCTTGGATTAGATAAGGTTTTATCATTTTTAAAGCATTTAATAATTCTTCAGTATATTTTTTGTTGTAAGCTTTTATTCTTTCTTTCTTTTTCATATTAGTTTTTTACCATAGCTTTACTTTTACAATATTGATAAACATGATTAGTAGTTAAGCAGTCTTCAATACTCCGGTGAGATGAATAAGTAAGACGAAAATAATTTTTTAAAGTTTCTAATTTGTGATTATAAACGCCTTTAATGTATTTTCGAGCTAAAGATACAGTATCAATATTTTTATTAGTTATCATTGGTAAACCTAAATTATTGATGTTTTCTTCAATAAAAGATAAATCAAAACTGGAATTATGAGCGATTAAAGGTAAATCTTCAATAAATGAGATAAACTTAGGTAGAGCTTCTTTTATAGTTATAGCATTACTTACTAATTCATCATCTATACCCGTAATCATGGTGATAACTTCAGGAATAGGAGAGCAAGGATTTACTAAAATACTAAGCTCTTCAATTAGTTCGTTATTACGGTATTTTAAAGCTCCTATTTCAATAATTTTAGCCCTTTTGGGATCAAAACCAGTGGTTTCAAGATCAAAAACAACATAATCATCTACTAATTTTTTTTCTTTATTTAAACTAATCATAATAAATTCTTTATTTCTTCATATACTTCATCTCTACCTTTTTTAGAAACAGTAGAAAATGGTATAAAAGTATCCTCCTCTGTTAATTTTAATGTTTCTTTAATAAGCTTGTTTTGCTTTTCACGGTTGTTTTTACTAACTTTATCATATTTAGTTGCTATTACTTTGATTTTGATGTTGTAGTATTTTAAAAAATCATACATTAAACAGTCATCCTCAGTTGGTTTATGACGATAATCAATTAATAAAAACACACATTTTAAAGATTCTCGTGACTTTAAGTATTCTTCAATCATAACCCCAAATTTTCTTTGTCTTTCATGACTAACAGAAGCATAACCGTATCCAGGAACATCTACTAAGTAAAAACTTTTATTAACTAGGTAAAAGTTTAGAGTTTGGGTTTTTCCTGGTTTAGAAGATGTATGAGCAAAATTTTTACGATTAATTATCGTATTAATAAAACTTGATTTGCCAACATTACTTCTTCCTACTAGTAAAAACTCCGGTAAATTGCCACTTGGATATTGACTGGTTCTAACAGCACAGCTTGTTAGTTCAACATTATCTATTTGCATTTCATCACCTACTTCTATTATAGTATATTTTAAATAATTTTGCAAATTTAGTGCTTTTTTAATCTTTTTAGGCTTATATCTTTAACTTCTAAGTCAGATATATAATGATGTTTAACATAATAAATTAATAATAAAGCTTCTTTTAAGAGGATAGTTTTTTCAGCTAAAAGATTTTTAATGGTCGTATTAACACCTACACCTTGAATATTTTTGGGGGTCTTTAAAGAGGTTGTAAACAGTTGCAGGCTTCTTTTTAAGTGGAAATCAGAAGTGATAATAGTAAGAGTTAAAGTGTTTAAATCATACAACTCTTTTAGGATATTTAAAGAGTTAGCCACATTTTCAATGGTGTTACGGGAAGAGGATTCAATGATGATATCTTCTTGGGAAAATCCTTTTTTTAATAAATAATCTTTTAAAGTGATCGCTTCAGGTGTTTTACGATTAAAATTAAAATAGCCAATTCCTCCTGATAAAAGAAGTTTTTTTACTAACCCTTTATTATATAAATTTAGAGCTTCTTCCACTCTTTTAGGAATCATGTCGGGTCCACCAAAAACTATACCTACTTCACTAGTTAAAAGTGGTTTAGCATTTTCATAATATACGAGTTTTTTTAGAGTGGTGATATCTTGGTTTATGATATCTTTATATTGTAATTCGCTTAATTTCATATCTTCATCCGTTTCTATTTTAGTAATAAGCATTTTAACACGATACAACAATTTAGTAAAGAAAAAAAGAACTATTTAGCGTTCTTCTTAATATTACATTTCTTTTTAATTATTTGTTCTTCATCATAATAATTAATATTACGATCAAGATTTAAACCATATTCATTTAAAAGACCATATTTTAAGTAATCTAGTCTATTATCACTTTCTACATATCCTTTATAATAACTATTAGTCTCTTTCATTACATCACCTGTTATTATTATGGTGATAATAGTAAATATTATGCAAGACTTAAGGTTACTTCAAGGGTTTTGGTTAAATCTATAATTTCACCCACTGGTAAATTAAAACTAGTAACTGTTCCATAACCACTAAAAGTATAGTTTAAACCTATTAAATTACAAAAATTCATTACTTCACTACTACTCCACCCTTTAATATCAGGCATAGTATATTCAGAATTATTAGTTAACAAAAAGACTTTGCTTCCTACTAAGACTTTGGTATTTTTTAAAGGGTATTGATTAATAATAGTGGTGCCATTACCTATTTTTATTACTTTTAAATTAAGACGTTCTAATTCTTCAGTGGTAGTTGTAATATCGCCACTTATGTAACTAGCAAGATTAATTACTTCGGTAGCATTATCTTCTTGTTTAGTTGTCGTTATATTGGCATAATTAGCAATACTTTCTACAGCTTGTTTGGTAACACTTGCAACTGCATTACTACCGCCATCTATTTGTTTTACAGATATATATATTATGTATTCGGGATCTTCATAAGGAAATATACCGGCAAAAGAACGAATGTAATTGTTGTTGCCAGTTAAATAACCATTTTCCCCAGCGATTTGGGCTGTTCCGGTTTTACCAATTAAAGTCACATTACTAGGTTGCCAAATAGTAGACAAACCATTATAAACAACATCATACATTAATTCATTAATCTTTGTTATGGATTTGCTAGATACTTTGCGGCCTAATTCAGTTTTGCTACCTTCATATGTGATATTACCATTTTCATCAACAATTTTATCGACAATATAAGGTTTTAACATAACCCCATCATTGGTTAAAATACTTAGAGCTTGAAGGGTTTGAATAGGTGTGGTGGTAATACCTTGACCAAAAGAAGCAGTAGCAATTTCTGAGGTGTAGGTAAGTCTTAAAACGCCACTTTCTTCACCCGGAAGCTCAATTCCTGTTTTAGTACCAAAACCTAATGATTCATAAAAATCTTTTAATTTTCCCGGTTCCTTTTCTTCTAATTTTAAAGCTAAGTTAGTAGCTCCGACATTCGATGAATAAGCAAAACCTGTATCATAATTAATGGTACCCCATCCGGTGTTATTAAAATCATAAATAGTTGCCCCTGGTACTTCAATAGATCCAGATACAAATTCTTCTTCACCATCATAAATGCCGTTTTCCATTGCAGCTAACCAGGAAAATATTTTCATGGTTGAACCAGGTTCATAAGTATATCCTACTAAAGGATTAACATAATTAGTCAGTCCTTCTAGAGTATTAGGATTAAAATCCGGACTACTAGCACTGCCAACAATTGCTCCGGTATCGGCATCCATTACGGTAAATGTTGCCCAAGCAAATTCATTGTTTTCTTCTAAAGTATTTAGAGCATCTTCAAGTATTAATTGAATCTGTGAATCAAGAGTTAAATAAATATCACTACCACTTATCGGATCAATGGTATAAAAAGCTTCGCCCATTTGATAACCATAAGCGTCTTTTTGATACATTGTTTCACCATCAGTACCTTTTAATTCTTCATTATAGTAAGATTCGATACCCATCTCGCCAACAATTTCACCTTCATCACTAGTTTTAGCATAGCCAATAATGTAGGAAGCAGCTCTACCTTGTTTGTAATATCTTTTACTACCACTAATGAAGCCTATTCCTGGTAAATCTAAAGCTTCTATTTCAGCTTTTTTATTTTCACTTAAATCACGACCAGCTAGACCAAATTCTACTTGATAAGCATTACTGGTATTTAATCTTTCTAATGCATATTCATAGTCCATATCAAGAACTTTTGCTAAAGCTTCCGCAGTTTTTTCTTTATCAACAACATGTCTAGGATTATCAGGATCGGTTGTTCTTGATTCACTTAAGAAAGCGACTAAAGTATAAGAGTTGACATTTTTAGCTAAAGTTTCCCCATAAATATCATATATATTACCACGAGATGCATATAAAGTTTCTTTGGTGGTATTGCGATCACTTACAAAGTCTGCCAAGTTAGTACCATCAACAACAGGACTTAGGGCAACATAAGATAGTTTTATGATGGCACAAAAAAACGCGAAAAAAAAGATCACGATAAAAATTTTGTTTACTTTTACTTTTGATCTCTTTTTTTTCATATTTCACTTCCTATTCATTTATGGTTTTAATATTATTATTATTATAAGATAAACCGTTAGTACTTGCAATACTTTGAATATTTTCAATAGAAGCTAATTCATCTATTTGCATGCTTAAAGCTTCATTAGCATCTTTTTGAGAATCTATTTTGCTTTCTATTCTTTCTTTATCTATGTTAGTTTCGGATAGCAAAGCTTTAGTATATACCCATGAAGTAGGCATAACAATAAAGCCAAAGAAAACAATTAAGAAAAACATCATTTTTTCTCCTTTTAATAGTTTAATCCTTTTTACTCTTTTTGTTCTCATATTAGATCCTTTCTACTATTCTTAGTTTTGCACTTTTACTGCGACTATTTTCACTTAACTCTTTTTTACTTGGTGTTATCGGTTTTTTATTTATTAATTTTATTAAGGGTTGATACTTTTCAGGAATATCAGGCATTCCTTTAAATATTTCATCAACCTCTGATGCTTTTTTAAAAATTTGTTTTACAATTCTATCCTCAAGAGAATGAAAAGTAATAACACATATTCGCCCACCTTTTTTTAGCCTTTTAATAGCATCTGGTAAAGCTTTTTCAATAGATGCTAATTCATGATTTACTTCAATGCGCAAAGCTTGAAAAATAACTCTTTCAGGATGATGCTTATAAAAGTAATTTGCTCCTACTGCTTTTTTTATTATTTCAACTAATTCTAAAGTACTTATTATTTCTTTGTTTTTTCGATAATTAATAATTTCTTTGGTAATGGCCTTACTACGTGGTTCTTCAGCATATCTAAAAAAGATATTTAGTAGATCACTTTCTTTATAAGTGTTTAGGATAATTCTAGCTGTTAGTTTATCTTCCCTATTCATTCGCATATCTAAGGGGGCATCACTCATGAAACTAAAACCTCTTCTAGCATCATCTATCTCTGGACTAGATAAGCCTAAATCAAATAAGAAACCATCGACTAGACCAACATTTTCTTCATCTAATTTTTCTTTTAAATTAATAAAATTAGCATGAATGATTTTAAAATTAGCAGAAATATCACTTAGGTATTGATGCGAATAGTTTATGGCTTCACTATCCGCATCAAAGGCGAAAAGACTGCCCTTTTTTATTCTTTTTAAAATTTCCCTACTATGACCAGCATATCCTAGTGTGGCATCTACGTAAATGCCGTCATCTTTAATATTTAATCCTTCTATCACTTCCGGTAACATAACACTATAATGTTTCATATTACTCTCCATTAAATAGATTTTCAGCAACAGCTTCTAGTGATTCACTGTATTCAGTATTAAATTTGTCCCAGTTATCTTTAGACCAAATTTCAATACGGTCATTTGCGCCGATAATAACGCATTCTTTAGTTAAATCGGCGTAAATGGCCTGTTGGGAAGTAATATTTATGCGACCTTGGCGATCAAGATTGCAACTAGCAGCGGCAGAAAAGAAAGACCTTATAAAGATACGGGCATCTTTTTTGGTAAATGGTAAGTTTGCTAACTTATCGACGATTTTTTGCCATTCGCTTTGTGTGTAGATGTATAAACATTTTTCTAGACCTCGTGTAACGATAAAAGTTTCACCCAAACTACTACGATAGTTTGAGGGAATTACTAGTCTGTTTTTGTCATCAATGTTATGATGATACTCGCCCATGAACATTTTAGGTCCCCCACTTTCTACCACAATGTACCACTGCTTACCATAATATTACCAAAACAAGGCTTCTTTGTAAAGATGTTAATGTTCGCTTATTTTTTATTTTTAAAAATTTTTACAAAATGTTTACATGAAAAAAGCACTAGTTTTTTCCTAATGCTTGAACAAATTCTTTACTGGTGGCAATACTTTTGGCTAAGTTAAATATTTCTATTAGATTAGAAGCAAGAGTATTATCACCTTTTAAATCGCATCCACGCGTAATAATATCTAAATAAAGATATGCTTCATCAAAACTATTATAAGCAAGACTTAGATAAAATTTTTCTATATATTTTGCTAAATATAATTCAAAATCGTTTCTTTTTAAATAACTAAGCATTTTTCTTGCTTTGGAAAAATCTCCATCCCCTTTTAAAATACTGATTTTGATTAGATCAACAACTAAAAATAAATATTCTTCTTTACCAATTTCTTGCATGTGTTTTTCTAAAACGTTAAAGGCTTCAAAAGATTGGCCTTCATTTAAAAGTTTTATTATTTGGGTTATTTCATCTTCTTTTTCATTCAAAGTAAGATCATCTATTAAAGCACATATATCTTCTAATAAAAGGGTTAGAGCATCTTTAGTAGTAATTTCTTTTTGGGTCATATATTCTTTTTTTAACATTAAAGCTTGTTTATAATCCTGTCTTTTAATAGCTACTATAATATCAGCAGTTTTAATAAGTGGTGGATAGGGTATTTCCTTAGTTCTTTTGATATTTAGAATTTCTAAAGCTATTTTTATTAGGGAAATATCATTAATGCTTAGTCTTGTTTTTTCTTCTTTGGCTTGTAAATAGTGAATAATTCCTGAGTAGTCTTTGTTAACAGCTAGCGTAAAAAGTTCTTTTTTTCTTTCTCTTTCAGCTTCAACAGCTCTTATTATAAGAGTTTTTAAAATTAAATCTCGGGAAGTCATCCGACTGCTATTGCCAATTAAATGATTTAATTGTTTTAAAGCATAAGGAAACTTCATAGCGAAAATAGTTTTTCTAATGTTATTTTGAGCATTTTTATTTTCATATCTAGGATCATTATAAATTATTAAAATATCTTCTAAACGTAGAGATTTAACGTATTCTTTATATTTATCGGGCAAATCAGTTATAACACTTAACAAAAATAAGTATAAATTATTATCTATTTGATGAGGTAAATTATCACTTTTACACATAACATCTAAACATTTTAAGGCTGTTATATAATCTTTTTCATCGATACTTCTAATAAACATTTCATAACAGACACTATCATGATTGGGATTAAGTGAAAAACATTTTAAAAAACACTTTTGGGCAGTTATTTTATCTTTTTGTCCCAGTAGTTTTCGACCATATTTAAATAAAGGTTCAACCTCTTTTAAACTATATATTCCGTTTTCAAATTTTAATATGCCATCATTAACCAAAAGGGTAATATCTTCTTTCGTAAAACCACATTCGGATAATTCAGAAATAGTTAGATCTATGTCATTAATTATTTTGTCAAACATATTATTTAAGTACATTTCATTATACATGTTATCACATCCTATCTTTTTATTTGTTCTTGTTCTATTTGGTAAAATTCTTTAATTCTTGTTTTTATTTCGTCATTTAAACGCTTATTATTTAAGGCTTCTACAGGATTATTACGAATATATTCTTCCATTTCTAAAAAAGCACTTAAAATATCTTCAGGCCTAACTTTTAAAAAGTAATTAAAATTATCATCCATAGGTTCTAAAAAGAGATTCAACTCTTCTTCGGATAACTTTTGCAAACACAAAAACTCTTCGATATTAATACTACCTTTCTTTACTAAAAGAGCAGCACTAGTAAAACAATTTTTATCTTTAAAAAGTGGTGATGATATCAACATTTCTAGTTCTTCTTTTGATAAAACTCTTTTACTAAATTTTAAAATATCACGTAAAATATTTAGTTTGTATTCCATCATTACCTTCCCCTTTTAATTTCAAATTCATAACTACTAGCAGAGTCTAGAGTTCTTTGTAATTTTTTATACCCTATTCTTTTATTTAAAAAAGCATTAAAAGCCTCATTAGCATCTTTAATTGCAGATTCTTCGGCTAACTTTCTTCTTTCTAATTCTTCCTCTGTAATATCTGGATATTTTTTTAGAAGAGATTTAATAAAGTTTATTTTTTCTTCCTTAGTTGTTAGAGATAATAAAGTATTTAAATCATCAATACTATGCCTTACTCTATTAATTTTAAATAAATTTCTCGCTAATTCTAATACTTCAATATTGGTTTCTTCTAGTAAAAACTTTTTACATAATAAATTTCTCCTAATGCTAGTATTTAGAAAAGCATATTTAACTTCAAGCATAGCTTTAAGACCTTTTTCACGATAAATAGATATTAATTCTAAAACTATCTCATCTTTTAAAATTAGTTCTTTTTCAGTTAAATTTAAAACTATATCTTGACGGGCTTTAGATGCTATGTTTTTGTTAGTAATAAACTGATAATATTTAGAATTTAAAAAGTTTACACTTAGGTTGCCATTTAGACAAACATAACACATAATTTCAAATAGTTTTTGATAAATATAAACTTCTTCTTTAGATAATTCTTCTGGTAAATTAATATCCGATACGCATACTATAACCGTAGCATAAGTATTAGCAAAAATAGCACCATATTTATGGTAGGCCAAGACAACTTTTTTAGCTTTTTCTTCAATATTATCAATAAAAGTAGCATCGCTCATATTTAAAATATTTTGTTTAATAATCGTAAAAATATTTTTTCTTTCAGTTAGGGGAATATTAAAATTTAAGAAAAGATTAAAATACCACTCTGAATAGCGTAAGAGACTATTTAAAGTAGCAAGAAAAACTTTGTGAAAAAACTTTACTTCTTCTAAAGAAGGCTCTTTAGAATATAGTTTTTCTAATAAACAAATATAATATCTATCCATATAATATCTATCCATATTATTATTATTAGAAAACATGCTTATGGAAGCTAGAATTTCCTGCCATTCTTGATAAGCAAAATCATGCTCTAAAAAGTATTCTTTAATTAAAGGGTGATTGTTTAAGTTTTCAATATAATTCCAAATAACTAGTTTTTTTTGATATGCTTTTTCTAAAATGGTAAGTAAATCAGGATCATTAATACTAGGTGATAGTAAAATCTTTTTAAGTTGATTTATTTTACCTGTAGATATAACTTTGTCTTTAATAATTAAATTAAATAGTCTTCTTAAAGTATTTGATTTAACCCCCTTTTCTTGAGCTAAGTTTATAACACTTCGTAGTTCTTCATTTGTCATATAAACACTTCTTTCTTTTTCTCACTATAATACTATAACTTAAGTTTAATGTCAAAGAAAAAAGAGGTGAAGCCTCTTTAATAATATAAAAATCCGCCAAAGATAATTGCTAATAAAATAAATAAAACAATTATTAAGAATGCACTATTTTGAAGTCCGCATCCTCCATTATTTGAAGAACACTTATCTTTACAACATCCCATGGGACACCTCCTTAAGACTTAAAAAAGACTAAATGAATGCTCCTACTATGATGACTAATAGGATAAATAATACTAAGATCATAGCAGCACTTAAGCCAGCACCGCATCCGCAGTTATTCATAAATCATTCCTCCTTTATTTGTCTTTTCACTTATATATTATGGTTAAAGACTAAATTGGTGCGGGTTAAACACCTAGATATTTTGTAGCAATGAAGATTATATTAATATTAGAAGTAAATTTGTGCTTTTTTCTTGTATTTTTCATATTTAGTTGCTATAATTTAGTTATTAGGAGGAAATATTAATGAAGAAAAAAGTTTTATTATTGGGAGTTTGTTCCCTATTATTATGTGGATGTGGTAAAATACCGACATTATCAAATGGTGATGAAGCTGTTGTAACATTTAAAGATGGAGAAATGATCAGTGCTAATGATTTTTATGAAGAAATTAAAAATAGTTTTGGATTAAGTACTTTAGTAAATATGATTGATAAGTATATTTATGAAAATGAATTTGCAGATAGTATGGAAGATGCGAATACTTATGCAGAAGCTGTAATTGATCAACTTAGATTATCCTATGAAACTGAAGAACAATTATTGTCATTCTTACAGTCTTATGGATTTCAGTCAGTAGAAGCTTATCAAAATGTCAAGTATATAAATTATTTACAAAATATAGCTATTGAGACTTATGTTAAAGATAATATCACTGATGAAGAATTAGAAGATTATTATGAAAATAGTGTTTATCCGGATATGACTATATCACATATTTTAATTACACCTGATGTAACTGATGATATGAGCGATGAAGAGACGGAAGAAGCTGAAGCAGAGGCTCAGGAAACAATTAATACTATAATTAGTGAATTAAATGATGCTAAGGATAATGATGAAGATATTACCGAAGTATTTGCTCGTTTAGCAGAAGAATATTCGGAGGATGATGATACTAAAGATGATGGTGGTAATTTAGGTGAAATTAATATTGGCTCACTAGATAGTAGTTATGATGAACTTGTTAGAGCTGCTAGTGAACTTGAAGATGGTGAGTATTCTACCGAACTTATTACAACAGAGTTGGGTTATCATGTAATATTAAAAACGGCTACAGGTGAAAAAGATAGTTATGATGATGTATTAGATCAAATGAAAGAAGCTATTGCTACTGATAAATTAAGTGAAGATCAATCTTTAATGGTAGATGCCGTACGTTATTATCGTGACTTATATGAACTTGATATTATTGATAGTGAAATGGATAGTCAATATGGTATTTATATGAATAATCTAATTAATACTTATGAAAATGCTACAACAGATTAAAGAGCTCTTAGGAAGCTCTTTTTAAATACTCATCTATATCTATATCTTTATAGCCTTTTAAATATAAATTTTGTTTTATTTTGGTTTTAGTAGTATATAAATCATATTTATTAATGTATTTTTTGTAGAGTTTTAATATTAGTTTTTCAAGTTCTAATTCATTATCTTTAATATCAAGTGTAGATAAATAATTAGTTATATCTTCTTTTAGAAAACCCTTATTTATTAATTCAAGGGTTGTTTTTTTGATAAATTCATTAGCACTTTTTTTATTGGCTTTTAATTTTTTATTTATATATTTTGCAATCTTTTCTTGATATAATTTTTTGTCTACTTTATTTAGTTGGTCTAATATTTCTTTGCTATTAAAACCTAGATGAAGAAGATCTTGATATATCTTTTTTTCACCAACTTGATTTAAATGCAACATATCATGAATATAAGCATCAATGTAAGTTTGGTGATTTAAATAACCTTCTTTATTTAATCTTTTTAGAGCATAGTCTATTTCATTATTGTTATATTCTTTTTTATTTAAAAGTGTTCTTAATTCTTTTTCGGTACGAAGTTTAGTATTTATTGCTTTTAGACATACATAATAAGCACTTAGTAAGTTGTTTTCTTTTAAAATTTTTTCCCATTCTTTTTTATTTATTTCCTTTTTTAATAATAATTCATGCTTTATGATGATATCATCATAAAGCTTATATTCTTCTTTGTCGGTTATAATTTTGTATTCATTTCCTTTTATTTTTTTATATTTAAGTATCTTCATATACCCTCCATTTACATGTTTATTATATCATATAAACATACATATGTTCAAGAAAGAATTAAAGAAAAAATAACAAAAATTTGTTATTTAGGATTATTAGTTATTCTTGCATATTCTCTTAAAAAATAATCATCAGTCATACCTGCTATATAATCGATTACAATACGTTCATGAGTATTGTTCTCTTTATATTCTTTTACCATATTTTTTAAATAAGAGTTTATAATTGGCGATTTTTCATTGTTTGTTTTTAAATCATTTAAATAAGTATTAAATAATAGTTCAAACATACTTTTTAACTCTTCTTTTTCTTCTTTAGATAAAGCATTATTATAAATATGTTTATAATTAAAATTCATTAATTCTACTACAGCATTATAAACTTTTTGGCTTAATTTAATATAGTTTTTATCATAACTATTATTAATGATATCTAAAATGCAAGTATTAACTATTTCTTTAGTAGTACTACCTAAAATATCAGTAATACTTTTGGGGATATCTTCTCTTTTTAAGATGTTTAATCTAACAGCATCATCAATATCTCGGCCCAGATAAGCGATAAGATCACTTACTCTTACTACACATCCTTCTAAAGTCATAGGATGCATTTTGGCTAAAATATTTTTATCTTGGTAGCTTTCATAATATTCTTTTAAAAATTCTTCTTTGTTTTTTTTTATTGGATGATACTCTCCTAAAGCAAATTCGCCATTATGACACATAATCGCATCTAATACTTGAAGAGTGATATTTAAACCTTTACCATAGTTTTCAAGAACCATTAAGTTTCTGACGCTTTCAATATTATGATTAAAATAGCCCTCGTTATGAGACACGCTTATATCATTTAATATGTGTTCACCAACATGGCCAAAAGGAACATGACCTAAATCATGGCCTAGACTAGAAGCTTCGATTAGATCTTCATTTAAACCTAAAGCTCTACCGATAGTTCTAGCTATTTTACTGACAAAGGAAACATGGATCATTCTTTTGGCTACATGATCATGAGAAATTTTGGAAAAAACTTGAGTTTTATCTTGATATCTAATAAAAGCCAGAGAATAAATTATACGGTCTATATCGCGAAAAAAAGGGGTTCTAATATCATCTTTATTTTCTTTTAAATAAATAGCCTCGGTATCATTACAAGCATATTTGCTTAAATTGTTGTTGTGATTAGTCATCTTTAAATATATTTCTTCTTTCATAAGCCATCCTTTTTAAATAATAATAAAATTAATTTTTATAAAAAAGCTTCTTCATTAATACCTAGTCTTTCAAATAGATTTATTAAATTATTTTCTATTATGGTTATTTCTTCTTCAGTTAAATTTTCATAATAAATACTATTATTTATGTCGATAGTGCTTACTTCTTTTTTCTCCAACTTTAAGGAACCAGTTAGCTCTAGTGTTTCTTTAGTTCCATAGCTATCTATCGCAAAGCCTATAACAAAATCACCTTCATATTTACTTTGTTCATTTTTAATATTATTTAATTCAAAATTGATGTTATAAGTATCACTATAATCATAAGCAGTTAAGTCTAATTTTATAGTTTCTTTAGCTAAAGTTATAGTAGCAAGAAGGATATTTTCATTATCTTCACTATAGTTAATAGTTATGGTATCTTCTTTTTTAGTTAAATTAATTTCAGTATAATCATCTGTCATAATTAAATCTAATAAATCATTTTGATAAGTAAATTTAATATAATCTATATCGCCTTCTCTTATAGTACCAGCGATTATTTGAGAATTTTTAGTATATAAGACTATTTCAATATCTTCATAACTACTAAAATCAATTTCTTCTTCTAAGTTAGCTATAATCTCATCTTTACTTAATCCATTTATATTACTTATGGCTGTTAACAATTTATCATTCGCGGATATTTCTTTACTAATATATTCAATAGTTCTTTTCATGTTTTCTTCATCAAGTAAATAAGTAAATTTTTTAGTTGCTATTTTTTCATTATTAATAGTTATGGTTTCCTCAGAAACATTAAACTTTTCACGATCAAGAGAATTGATGATAATACTTTTGGTTTCTTCTAAAATTGTTTTAATATCACTATATTTTATTTGGATTTGATCTAAATTTAACTCTTGTAAAGCATTTTTTGCTTCCTCAAAGTCTAGTTCATATTCACCGAGATCTAGTATTCTATTAAAAATATCGGTACTTTCTAAATATAGATGATTATTTAAATAATAAACTTTAGCACTAATAAGAGTGCTTTCTTCATCATTTAGGGAGATAAATAAGTTGTTTAGTTTGTTTAAATAATCAAGTTCTGTGGTTAAATCAATATTATAAGCG
Source organism: uncultured Bacilli bacterium (assembly GCA_944327425.1). Taxonomy (GTDB): domain Bacteria; phylum Bacillota_I; class Bacilli_A; order RF39; family UBA660; genus Caccenecus. Next base: position 5,566 of record CALVHJ010000002.1, on the reverse strand, counting down.
GATAATGGTTCTAAATCTTCATTATTAGAGCTTAATTTTAAATTAGTTGCTGTTAGAGCATATGGTTCTTCAGACCAATTTAAATTAAAGTCACTATTAAAAAGAATTTCGGAATAATTACTAGCTAAATCATAAACTTCATTTATAGCTTTTTTATAAACATTTAGAGGGTTAGATGTCACTTTTTCATAGCCGACATATAAACCAATGGCTATCGCAACGATAAGTAAAATGCTAATAATTATAACTTTACCTTTCTTTCTTTTAGGTTTTAAAGGAATATTTTCTTTAGCCTCAACATTTAAAGTTTCTTTGTTTAAATTTTCTTCTTTCATAAAACACACACCTTTTCTTTTATACTATTTTAGCAAATTTTTTAATATTTTTCTATCCTCTTTTTGGTATTTTTACGACATATTATGATCTTTTTAAATAAAGAGATAATAATATAGATAAGGACGATTAAAAGAGTTATTACGATACTAACAATTATACTATTAATTATATTGTTTTCTTGCATGGAAGATAATTCTGATAATTTAGTTAATTCACGATACTTTTTTATTAGGGTTGTAGCTTGTAATTCATTTTTTATATCATCATTTTTACTGTAATTTAAGAAATATTCTTTGGTTTTACTTGTTAGTTCGTTTGCAGAATTTTCATAATATGTTTTTAATACTTGAATATAATCAGGTATTTCATATAAGGAAGGAGTTAGACTACTATTAGTAATAGCTAAATCATTAAATTGTTCAAATACTTTAGTTACGGAATATAATAAATTTTCTTCATCTTTTAAACTAAAAAACTCTAAGCCATAGGAAAATTCATCAATATAGCCCATGGGAATAGTTATAGATGGATAACCAATAACACTTCCTAAAAAACTTCCTGGACTATTAACACCACTACCAACACTTAAAGTAAATACTTTATTTTTGGTGGTGGGATAAACAATTAAATCAAGATCATATTCGCTAAATACATCATGAACATGATTAGTAAATATTTCTTTTTTATTAGCAACAACAGTGGCATCATGGAGCCAAACATCATTACAACTAGATAAATAGCCACTTAAACTGTAAATTCTACCACTAGTATTAGCTAGAGCTTCAAAACTACGAACAGAGCCAGTAGTTCCTTTAATATATTTATTAAAACCATCACAGAATGAGTCTCCACTCATAGTGGAATTAGCAATATTATAATAATAACTAGTCATAAAATTATCTATATAAACAATTTTAGCCCCTGCTTCTTCTAATAAAGCTATTTTTTCGGTAGCTAGATTATAAATATCAGAATCAGTAGTTGTATTAACTCTAATAGAACTAGAACTTCCTTTTAAATAACTATTAATTACACCGATAGTTATACCTTCTAAGTTATCTAATTCAGGGATATAGTTATGATCCTCTTCATTAATAATACTTAAAATAAGAGCATTATCTAAGACAGTTTTAGATAAGATGCCAATAGTATCTCTAGTAGTATCATAAGGGATAACTCCATCCGAACTAATAAGTCCTAATGTTGGTCTTAGACCAACTAAACCAGCAGCGGCAGCGGGCATTCTAACTGATGAATTGGTATCAGTACCGAGTGAGGCAGCAGCAAAAGATGTGGCTACAGCGACGGCACTACCACCACTAGAACCATAAGGAGAATATAAAGGATTAAAAGCATTTCCTACTTTGCCATAGCTACTATTAGAGTTACCAGCGGAAAAAGCAAACTCACTCATGTTAGTACTAGCCAGAATTATAGCACCAGCATCTCGAAGTTTTTTAACTGCTTCGGCATCTTCAAGTGGATAATTATCACTTAAAGCTTTAGCTCCAGCTGTAGTAGCTAGACCTTCAACATCAATATTGGTTTTAACAACGATAGGAATTCCATGAAGGGTACTTCTAATACTACCTTCAGCTCTTTCTTGATCTAAAATTCTAGCTTCTTCTAAAGCATTTTCGTTAATTTCTCTAATAGCATTGAGTTCATCATCATAGGCTTCTATTCTTTCTAAATAAAGTGTTACTAATAATTCACTAGTTAAATAACCTTTATCAAGAGCATCCGCTAGATCAGTAATACTCTTTTTAGTAATATCAACGACTGATGAGGTATAAGCATTTGCGGAGTAAGGAAATAATAATAGTAAAAATAAGATATATTTAATATATTTCATGATTATATCCTCCAAATTTCAGCTTTATATTTTATACCATTAGATGAAAATCTTTATTAAACTCACTGTTATTATATGATTTATCAGTAAGTTTGTCAAGCTTACCTCTTACAATAATTTCTTTAAAAAATCTTTACTTTTTAAATATAGTCCAGTATAACGATCATAATAAGTATTTAAGAAATGATTTATTTCATTCTTAACTTTATCACTTATTTTTAATTTGCTAATACTTTTAATATCTACATAATAATACATTCTTAAAAGTTCAATAGTTTTTCCTTCAACAATAAATTCTTGCTGATAGCATTTAAAACAAATGTAGCCACCCCTATCACCATCAATAGTAATAATACCAACTTTAGCTCCACATGAAACACATGAATCTAAATTAAGACCTACTCCTAAATAATCTAAGTATTTTATTTCTAAAATATTAGCAATTATTAAAGGATCTAGTCCTGATTCTATTTTTAAAATACTATTTATATAATCTTCATAAAGATTATCAGTTGTTTGTTTTAATACTTGGGTAGTTAATTCAGTGATATAGTTCATGTAACTTAATAAAGTGATATCATTTTTGATTTTACTTAAAGGATTAATTACATCGACACTTTTTAGAGTAGATAATTTATTTTCTTTGTAATAAATATTGAATTTGCCATATGTAAATTTAAGCGTAGTAGCTCGAAAAGGACTTTTTAATTGTTTAGCTCCTTTACACATAATAGACACTATTCCTTCAATGGTATAAACATGAATTATTTTAGATGTTTCACCATATGGAATTTCTCTTATAATCATTCCCTCTATTTCTTTTATCATAGTAATCATTCCTAACAATAATATTATAAAACAAATTAAAAGAAGATTAAAGATAAAACTTTAATCTAATTTATAATTAGCTTTCTGATAATCTAAATGGATCATCAATAGTTCCAGTTCCTATTAGAGGAACATTTGCTTTTAGATTGATAACAGGTCTGATGCCAGCTGTTGGGAGCATATTATGAGTATATATATTACCATTTTCGCTGATATTGTATATGGTACCTGTATATGATGGAGTCATTGTCCAAAATCCATTTCCAGTATATAAATAATAGCCAAAATTATTTGAACTACTTCCTCCGGCGTAAATTAATTCATCTAAGGTTAATAGTCCAACAGAAGTATTATAAATATCTAGCTCATTATTACATTTTAATGTTGGAATATGGTTTTCCATTCTATTCATTGATTCATATCTTACCGAAGAATCTTCCCATGTATACCCCTCACGTAGTTCTCTATCATTACAAAATTTCCCATCAGTTGCTATATATGTTTCGTAAACTTTTAAATTATCATTATACCATTTATCCAGCGTTTCTTTTGCCATACTTGCTGTAGCACTTTCTTCGTTATTTGGCCTTTGTAAACCTGTAACGTAAGTAAAACTCCCGTATTCTTTTGTACCATTATTATTATAAAGAGTTGTAGTAGTATATTGTCGATCTTTTGATGATACTCCATTTTCATATAAATCAGTGCCATCATATACTAGTCTAATTGTACCATCACCATTGATTCTTACAATTCGCCAATACATATTCTTGCCTGCACGTGATGGTTGTAAAGTACAATTATTACCATAATAAGAATTTGCCTGGCATTCTTCTAAAGAAAAAAATTCTTTATAACTAGTTGAATTTGTATAATAACCAAAATAAATTTCATCTTTGTTCCATGTTCCAAATTTAACATAATTATTTTTAACATTTCCTCTAAAATAGTAGCTAGTTCCATCATTATCTTCCGTAGAATAAATACCAGATTTTGACGAATCTAGTTGATCGCTGTGATGATAGTATCGCTTTAGGCTCATTTTTCTGCTGTTATTTGGTCCTAATTCAGCAGATGTTATTTCATAAATGGTAGTTACATCAGTATAATTTATTGGCGTTGATGTACTTTGATGATTTGTGGTAATAATATATTTTCCAACTAAGTTTTGGTAAATATTGCTATAAATACCAACTTGAGGATTAACTAAACTATATGTTCCTGTTGTAATATCAAAATCATAAGTATCAGCATAGGTTACATAAGTACTATTACTAGCATAATTAGATGTAGTTTCGCTAATTATTACTTCTTTATATGTTATGACAGCAGGATCAATTTTACTAAAATCAGGAGTCCCTTCATTAACAGTTAAATTTAATTTAGTTAAAGTTTGATAACTAGGCGGTCCGCTTAATTCATCAAAATACAAATAACATTTTGTTCCTTTATTTACTACTCCTATATATACCTTGCCATCTTCATAACTCATTGGAATACTGCTATCTACTTCATCTCCTACTTTACAATAACTTTCAGTTGTATTAAGTTCATATCCACTAGTTGGTACAGTATCTATACTTACATATTCGCCACCATCTTCCTTTTGATACATGGCTACCACATTTAAATCTGGTCTTGTATAGTTTACCGTACTGTTAACAATAGGTACACTAGCAGTACTTCTATACCTAGCACTACTAAAATTAAGTATTACGGCACTAATTATTAATACTACAAAAGCACCAATAATAATATTTCTTTTCAAATTATTTTTCTTTAATACCTCGAATTTCATAAACTTACTCTCTTTCTTGTGAAGCTATACTTCATTTATAAAAACATTAAAAATGGTTATCATAAATGATGAGTTTCCTAGCTTATATATAAATTATAAACTTGGATATACTAATTGTCAAGAAAAATGTCGCTCCTATGCCTAAATTGTTTTTTTGAATAGGTTGCCATGAGAAAATTGTTTTGGTGATTTTATGGGTACGTTTAATTATGAACTAGATTATTCTAGAATAAAAGATTTAAGAATTAATAATAATATTTCCCAAAAGGAAATAGCGGAATATTTACATATCAATCAGTCTACTTATTCTAAATTTGAGCTTAATAAAGCTGTTATTCCTATTGAGTTATTAAATAAACTAGCTAATTATTATAATGTTTCTTTAGATTATTTATTAAAAATTACAGATAAACCTGATATTAAAATAATAAATAAAGATATTGATAAAATATTAGTAGGTCAAAATCTTAAAAAAATTCGTAAAGATAATAAACTTTATCAAGAAACTATGGCTAAAGAAATAGGAACTAGTCATTCTTTAATTAGTGAATATGAAAGTGGTAAAAAACTAGTTTCACTTACTTATGGGTATGCTATATGCATGAAGTATAATGTTTCTTTAGATTGGTTTTATGGCAAAATAAAACATCCGTGATGGGATGTTTATTATTTTTCGGTTGTATAATATTTAGTGTGTGTAACGAATAAGTTATATGCACTTTTTTGTAAACTAAAATGACATATAAGTT
>CALVHJ010000001.1 GCA_944327425.1 uncultured Bacilli bacterium | reverse complement strand
GATTAAATTTAAAAGTAAGTTCCCGAAAATGATGAGAAATAAAATGTTATGAGTTATTTCCCGTTTTTTCGGGATTTTTTGGACAAAAAAACTTGATATTTTTTTGATTTTGTAATAATATATTTCTCGTAAGGAATTTATGGCACGTGAAAAAGTGTACGATTTTTAGCCTTTTCACGACTAAGTTCCCGTACATGTATTTAGATGGTTATAATGTTGGTTTATTTGCCAATGAAGAAACGGAAGATGGTGTTCTTCTGTTTTTTCATTGATTATTAGATTGATCATCAAGATAAAGTTCTAAAGTATTTAGTAAATCTAAAGTAGTAGAAATCATTTCTTCAGCTTTATCTGTATCTAAATATGGATGTCTAATATAATAGGATAATTGAATGGTTAAATCATGTATAACTAAAAAATATTGTGCATTCATATTACTTACCTAAAATACTTTCTATTGTTAAACTGACATCATCTGGATTGATATGTTGATAATTTAATTTCTTAATTAATTCAGGATATTTTTTTAAGGTAAGTTCATAAGGAGTTTTACCATCAAACTTATTTCGTGGAATGTTGTTGATAGTTGTTTCTAATCTTTGTACTTGTTCTTTGGTTAAATCATTAAAAGATACTCCTTTTGGAAATACTCTTCTAATATATTCATGATTTCGTTCTATATTTGGTTTTTGATAAGAACTATAAGGTTGACAATAAAATACATTACAAGTTTTCTTGCCAGTATCATAATCTATTTCAATATGTAAAGGATCTAAAAATTCAGAACCATTATCTGTTAAAACAATACGAAATACTCTAGAGAATAAATTAATTCCTAACTTCTTCTTCAAATCATCTATTTCTTTATTAACACAATCGACATTCTTTTTGTCTAATAAACGAATAAACATAAATTTAGTGTCTCGAATTAAAATAGTAAAAAAAACTTTTCCACCTTGAGATCCTTCAACAGTATCCATTTCATTAACATTCATATTTGGATGTTTATTTGTAAAATTTAAAAAGTTTTCATAAGTCCTACCTTTAAGTAAAGCCAGTTTTCTTTTATAGTCAGTATCTTTATTCATTTTCCTTTGTTTATATTTCACTTTTTTAGGAAGATCTAAATTACATAAAGATAAAACACCAAGATCGATATATTTATAAAAAGTAGTTTTGCAAAAATATAAAATGTCATTATGATGAGCATAAACCTGATTTACACTTTGTTTTTTGTCTTTAATTAAAGGAACAATTGAATTTTCAATTTCTTCAATAACCTCTGGAGAAGCATCAATTCCTTTTCTAGAATCAGATAAAAGAAAATCATAATGTTCTTGAGCAATATTTGCATTGTAGTATAATTTATGTTTATTACAATATTGCTTATTAGAACAATGATTACAAACATAAGGAGGTTTAAGTAGTTTATTGCAGTGTTCTATTGCACTAGTAATACCTTTTTGATCAAAAGGATCATAAAAATTACTTTTAATGTATCGATTTCTTTTAATTTCTTTAGAAATAGTAGTTCTATCTACTTGGATAGACTTCCCAATAAAAGTAAAAGATTTATTTAAATTAATTAAATATTCAATAGTAGAACGTTGTTCTTTATTAAGATGCTGATAATTTGTCATTTTAAATGACCTCGCTTTCTAATAAATGACAAATAAACCAACGGAGAATATAATAAGACAAAAAGAAAGAAAAATCAAATAATTGTTTTGTAAGATAAGTGTATAAGAAAATAGCTACTTAGTAAAGGGTAAAATGAACTCTTCGAGCCCTTGACAAAGTAGCCATTTTCTTATTTATAGTCTTTAACAAAACAATAACCATACATCTAATTATTGAGAAATATAGTTTTTATGACTAAATTCCCATCGTATTTTAAATGGGAACTTAAATTTAAAATTAATGGTAGATAATTTCCTCTTGCAAAATAGTAAAAAATAAGTTATAATCAATAACAGCTAGTAGTTATGACTCCGTAGCTCAGCTGGATAGAGCAATCGCCTTCTAAGCGATCGGTCGCGTGTTCGAATCACGCCGGAGTCACCATTTGAGATTTAAGCCTTTGCGGGCTTTTTTTTGAGAGCTATAAATTTAGGTGGAGATACAGTGTAGGTGCCATTACTGGGGGAATGGCAGGAATTATATTTGGGTATGATGCTATTCCAGAAAAATGGATAAATAAACTGGCTGTTAATGTCAATATAAAAATGTAGGATTATGACAATATAAGAATGTAGGAAAACCAACATTTTTATTTAGTTACAATTATCATTCTCAGAATCAACAATTAAATTTTTTGTTCTATAGGATTTACCAGTAATGTTTATAATGTGAGAATGATGAACTAATCGATCTAAAATTGCATTTGCTATCATATTATCTCCAAATAATTCTCCCCATTGACCAAATGGTTTATTTGTAGTTATTATGGTTGTGTGCTTTTCGTATCTTTTATTTATTAATTGAAATAGTAAATTAGCACCTTCTATATCTATAGGTAAATATCCTACTTCATCAATAATAAACACGCTATACTTTTCATAATTTTTTATTTTATCTGCTAATCTATTTTCATAATTAGCTTTTTTTAAATTAGTTATTAAATCATGACAACTAATAAAATAAGTGCTATGTCTATTGCTTGCTGCTTGTATTCCTATTGATGTGGCTAAATGTGTTTTACCTACACCTGGAGATCCTACAAATAATATATTTTCTTTGTTTTCTATAAAACGTAAATTTTTAAAATCCAAAATTTCTTCTTTATTTATTGTTGGTTGAAAAGAAAAATCAAAATCTTCAAATGTTTTATAATATGGAAATCCGGCCATTCTTACTAAAGCAGTAATTGCTTTAGTATTTTTAAATTCCAATTCTTGATTAGTTAATTCATATAATGCATCAACCAAAGTCTTTTTATTATCATTTATTAAATCTATATAATTATCTAAATTTTCCTTAGTTTTAATAAGTTTTAATTTTTCTAAATTATTTAACAGTTTTACATAGTTATTCATATTCTTTACCTCTTTCTAATTAGTTAATTTATTTAATAATTCTAAATTGTTTTTTGCAATTGTTTCTATTTCTGTTTCATTTTTATTATTTATTGTACATAATAAGCCTTCTTTATAATGTTCTTCTATATAATTTATTTTTTTCACACTTAGGTCGTGACTCGCAATTAATTCTTCGTTATAATATATATAAAGTTTATTATTTAATTCTCGTACTTTTACAGTTTTATTAATAAACTTTGGTGGAACAGAATATTGACTTCCCTTATAACTTATTAGAAAGCCATTTGATACTTTGCATAATTTGGTATCATTTTTATATCTTTCTAATAATTCTTTATTAGGCAAAGGAAGTAAATATTCTTTTTCTTTTTCAAAAAGAAATAATGGAGTAGCACCAGTGGTACTATTAACTTCTTGATTTACCTTTTTATTTATTTTTTCTATTATTTGAATTAATTCTTCTTCTGTATCAAATTCTCCATCATAAGGAATTAACCAATTTATAAATCTATTTGATGATTCAACTTTCCCTTTAGTTTCTGGTGAACTTATTTTACACTTTTTAGGCTTTATTTCCATATCCTTGCAGAAGGTAATAAACTCACTTACAAATTTCTTACTCTTAGTATTTACTATACTACTCATATTATCTGTAAGCAGTTCTTTTGGCATTCCTTGCATTCTTTCAAAACAGATCACTAAACATCGTTCTACATCCTCTCGAGTTCTAGTTTTGCTGTATACGAAGTTATGTAATCTACTTGCTGATAGTGTTGCAGAAAAAATATTGAATTCAAATATTTCTCCATATCTATTCGTTAGTTTTATATCTTCTTTCCAATCAAACTGCATTTGCTGTCCATATTCTGTTTCATATCTGGGATGTGGTTTATTGTTTATATTTTTACTCATTAATTTATGCTTTCTAATATAATATCCAAAATTTGAATAACTTCCTACATTTGAATATTTATCTTTCATAAATTCATACACAGATTTTTTTGTTGCACCACTCTTATTAATTTTTTCAACTATTTCTTCTTTATATTTATCAAGGTGTGATTTTCTTTCTCTAGTTGATGGTTTACCTTCATAACCATCATTATATTTCTTTACAGTTCTATAATCACAATTATATTTTCTTGCTAATTCAGCATAATTCGGTTTTATTTCTAATTCTCTCAATATTACCAATTCCTTTCTTAATTCATTCATTTATTTCAACTCCTTATTAGAGTTGTATCATATTTTTTATTATTTAAAAAGTGCTAATATATCTATGTTGGAAAACCTACATTTTTATTTAATCATTTTCCTACATTTTTATATTAGCACTAACACTGGCTAGAAAAGATTATTTAGAAGAATTATGTGCTAAATTTGAAGAAGTATTGTCGACAGAAATAAGTGAATCTAAAATATTATAATTTATTGTGATGTGGCTTTATATACAAGAGTAGTATGTGTAAGACGTTATCAAGAAAAATTTGTGTTCTGCTATAATAAAAGAAGAAAGGGATGAGAAATTCCGGGAAGACATATAGAGAAAGGAGAATCTTGGTAAGAAGCAGCAAAAAGAGAAATGTATGAAAAAACTGGTGCGACCAAGATCGAACTCACCCCTATTTGTGTTTATAAAATTAATACATTTGCTATTTTATGCTTTTGTGAAATGTTGGAAATGGAAAAATTATCAGGGGAATACGAAATGACAAAAGTATTATTTTTTCTTGATTTGCCAGATAATTCGACTTATCCTGATACCTTTAAATTATATTTTAAAAGAAGATACTAATCAAATTATAACATCATCTTTTGCTTCACGAAGACTTATATTATTAATTATATCTTTAAATAAAAGTTTAGAGGATTTAAAAAAAGAAAAAAGAATGTATCAAAAGGCAATCAAGAATTAAGATGTACTATTGCTAATATATCTCATGATTTAAGAACACCTTTAGCAGGAATACGGGGATTTTCAGAATTAATAGAAGAAAGAATTACAGATAGAAAGAGTCTAAATTATCTAAATATTATCCAAAAAAAAGAAGAAGAGTTAACTATTTTAATAGAAGAGTTATTTTCTTTTTCTCAAGCAATTGAAGATGATCAAAGAAAAAGACTTGCTAAAGTATGTATAAATGATATTTTAGAAGAAGTTATTAGTAGTTTTTATGAAAGTATTAAAAAGAAGAATATAACTCCTAAAATTACGATATGCGAAGAAAAAATAGTTCGTAGGCTTGATCAGTTTTCTTTAATTAGAATTTTTGAAAATATTATTTCTAATGCTTTAAAATATGGAGATTATTTAATTAGATCGATGAATAATTTAGGTTTAATTACTTTTTCTAATCATACTAAATACATGGATAGAGTGTTATTAGAAAAAATATTTGATCGATATTATACGGTTGAAAATGGTAAAAAAAGAGCGGGATTAGGGTTAGCAATAGCTAAACAATTAGTGGAATTAAATGGAGGGACTATTAAGGCTAGTTATCATAAAAATTTGTTTAAAATATTCATTAGTTTTAAATAATTTGACTTAGGCTTTAGCTTGTGTTAGAATATGTTTGCTTTATACAAAAGGGGGTTATTAGTTTGACAGATAATGAACGTAGATATCTAATTACGAAGATAGATACTCTTAATCATGATATAGCAAATATTGAGGTGATTAAACCAGTTTTAATGAGTAGTTTAAATGCACTATTAATTGGGTATTTAAGTAGTTTTGCTGATTTTGATTCATTAAAAGGAATAATAGCTAGTATTCTTATAGTTTTCCAAGGAGGAAGTATAGCTATTCTTTTAAAAGAGTTAGTAGATAGAATTAGTAAAAAAGAAGAATTAAAGCGGCTTAAAAATGTTATTATGGTTTTAATAGAACTCGAATTAGAACAAATAGATAATCGAATTTTAGATTATGATAAAGATTTATCAAGATAGATAAATTGAGTAAAATAGGTAGACTTTTTGGGCGAACAAGCGTATAATAATAGTGAAGAGAGGTTATTGATATGGAACAAGAATCACTATTTGATATACCAACAAATGAACCTTTAGCATCGCGGATGCGACCAAGAAATTTAAATGAATTTGTAGGACAAAAGCATTTAATTGGAGTTAATAAACTTCTTAGAAAAATGATTTTAGCGGATCGTATTTCTTCGATGATTTTTTGGGGTCCACCGGGAGTTGGAAAAACAACTTTAGCACGGATTATTGCTCATGAAACTAAATCAAAATTTATTACGTTTTCGGCTGTTACTTCGGGGATTAAAGAAATTAAAATGGTGATGGAAGAAGCAGATCAAAATAAAAAATTGGGGATTAAAACAATAGTGTTTGTAGATGAAATTCATCGTTTTAATAAAGCTCAACAAGATGCATTTTTACCATTTGTAGAAAAGGGGTCTATAGTTTTAATTGGGGCGACAACTGAAAATCCTTCTTTTGAAATAAATAGTGCTTTACTTTCTAGATGTAGAGTGTTTGTTTTAAAGGAATTAGCAAGTGATGATATTTTAGTGTTATTAAAAAGGGCTATAAGTGATGAAAGAGGCTTTGGCAAAGCAAAAGTTAATATTTCTCTAGATGATTTAAAGGTAATTGCTAATTTTGCCAATGGGGATGCTAGATCAGCCCTTACTACTTTAGATATGATTATAACTAATGCTTTAGAAAAAGAAGGAATTGTTACAGTTACTAAAGAAAATATTTTAGAATGTTTGACAAAGAAAACATTATTATATGATAAAAATGGAGAAGAGCATTATAATATTATTTCAGCTTTACATAAGTCTATGCGTAATAGTGATCCTGATGCGGCAGTATATTGGTTAGCAAGGATGTTAGAAGCAGGAGAAGATCCAATATATATTGCAAGAAGAATTACGAGGTTTGCTTCGGAAGATATAGGACTTGCGGATACTAATGCTTTGAATGTAGCAATTAATGTTTATCAGGCTTGTCATTTTATTGGTATGCCAGAGTGTAACGTACATTTAGCTGAGGCGGTTATTTATATGTCTTTAGCTCCAAAATCTAATACTTGTGATGTTGCCTATCAAAGGGCTAGTGCGGATGCTAAAAAAATGCTCGCTGAACCTGTACCTCTTGTTATTAGAAATGCTCCGACAAAATTAATGGAAGACCTTGATTATGGAAAAGGTTATATTTATGCTCATGATGCACAAGATAAATTAACTACGATGGAGTGTTTGCCACCTTCTTTGGCTGGAAAAACGTATTATGAGCCGGGAGAACAAGGTAATGAGATTCGTTTTAAACAAAGATTAGAACAGATAAAAGAATGGAAGAAAAAGCATAGACAGGGATAAAGATTTTGAGTAATATTCATAAACAAAAGAACCATTTTTTCAAACACTAATTTAACGAGACTAGAATAGTGTTTTTTTACATGTAAATTAGTTAGGTAGCTAACAAAAGGAGGAAATAATGAGGCCACAGGTAATTGATGAATTAAAAAAATTGGATATAAAAATAGCTAAAAAACTATTTCAAGAAGCTAAGCATCAAGCTATAAAAAGACCACCAAGTCCTTTACAAGCTAAAATATTGAAATTTTTGTTAGAAAATAAAAATGAGGTTATATGTCAAAAAGATTTAGAAAATAATTTTAATGTTAGTAAAGCCACAATTTCTGAGGTTTTATTAACTATGGAAAAAGCTAAAGTGATTAAAAGAGTGAGTGTTCCTGATAATGCTCGGGTAAAAAGAATAATTTAACTAATACTAGTTTAGAGAGACTAGAGGAGTTAGAGAAGAATTTTCAGGCTATTAACGATGAGCTAGTTGCTGGTATTTCTGATGATGAGTTAGCACAATTTATAAATATTTTAAACAAAATGCAAGATAATATGAAAAAGAAGGGAGAATAAAATGTTTAAATTATTAAAAAACTTAACGAAGAAGGATTATGCACTTATACTAGTAAGTACATTACTTATTGTTTTTCAAGTATATTTAGATTTAAAGTTGCCGGATTATATGGCTAATATTACAACTATAATTCAAAGTGGCACAAATTCTTTAAGTGGAATTTTAGAAAATGGCGGATATATGCTACTATGTGCTGCTGGTTCTTTAGGAGCAGCTACTTGATACTGCTGTTTATAACGCTAATTTAAAGAGTCAGTTTTTATCAGGACTTATGCAACCTATTATGAGCTTTATTGGTAATTTTGGCTATTTAGCTGTTTGTATAGTAGGAGCAATACAAGCAATTAATGGTAATATTACTTTTGATCATGTGAAATTTGGTTATAATGATGATAAAATAATTATCAAGGATTTTTCTTTAAAAGTTAAATCGGGTGAAAAAATAGCAATAGTAGGACCTACGGGTGTTGGTAAAACGACTTTAGTTAATTTGCTTATGAAGTTTTATGATATAAATGAGGGGGATATTTTGATTGATGGAGTGTTTACTAAAAATTTAACTCGGAAAAATATTCATGATCTATTTATAATGGTTTTACTAGATACTTGGTTATTTAATGGTACTATTAAAGAAAATATCATATATAATAAAGAAAATGTTAGTGACGAAGAAGTAATTAATGCTTTAAAAACGGTAGGGGTTTATCATTTTGTTAAATCACTTCCTGGTGGACTAAATTATGAAATAAGTGATTCAGAAAGTATTTCGACAGGTCAAAAACAACTTTTAACAATTGCTCGAGGTATGATAAAAGATGCTCCTTTCTTAATTTTAGATGAAGCAACAAGTAGTGTTGATACTCGTACTGAAGAATTAGTTCAAGAAGCAATGGATAAATTAACAGAGGGTAGAACATCATTTATTATTGCTCATCGTCTTTCAACTATTAAAAATGCTGATTAAATACTAGTTATGAAGGAAGGTAATATAGTTGAAATAGGTACACATGAAGAATTACTTAAGAAAAAGGGAACTTATGCGGAACTATATAATTCGCAATTTCAAAATTAACTGTAAGAATGATCTTACAGTTTTAATATTTAAGATGATATTTTAATTTTCTTTAAATGTTTCAATTATTTCATCATTAACTTTAAAAATAATTTCATCTACATGTAAAGTATCCCCAATAGATAAAGAAATAGAATATTTAACTTCTTCTAAAATATTTTGGGCATTAAAATCATCAAAGATAGCATTATTAAAACTTAGAATTATTTGATTTTCTAATTCTTCGTAACTTTCAAGTTCTACGGAACTAGCTAAATAGCTCATTAAATTAGTCTCATAAATTGGACTAGATTTTAATTCATCAATAATTATTTCAATTTTATCATTATGATTATTATCTATTTTTGTTACAGGTACATAATAGACTAGATCTTCAAATTTACCAATATAGTAAATGGTTGTTTTAGTTAAATCTTTTAGGCTAGTTATATCATATACTTTGTTAATTCCATAGTTTCTATCTAAAATGTTAGGAAGTTTAATATTGCTCTTAGGAAGAGTTTCTAATTTTGTGCCTTCAACAAAAATCATAATCTTTTCTATTTCTTTAATTTCAGTTAGAGTATAAATTAATGATTCTATTAGTTTTTCTTCGTTATCTTTAGATATGTTTAATAATTCTTTGGAAAAATCTACTTTTAACAAGTCTTCATCTAAAGAAATATCTAATATTTTGGTATTTTCGGGAATAATTTGGGTAAAATGAGAAGATATATATTCTTTTTTTTGACTACCTTTAGTAAGAGATGTTATTAGTTCTTTAGCTAAAGATAAGGGATCAGTACTAGTAGTTGCAATATTTGTTCTTACAACATAATTATCAGGATTTATTAGATAAATAGGGGTTGCATCAACACTTATATATTCTACCTCTTGTTTTATGGGACTTAGTTCATTTTCTTGGGGAAAAAAGTATAAAATACTAACTATTATAAGAGCTAAAGTAGATACCATTATTCTTCTTAAAGCTGATTTTTTAAGCATAATATCACCAATAAAAATATATGTTAAAATATTTAGTTTAGTACTTATTTCTAAATCATTTAAAAAATCTCCAAATGGAGATTAAATTGTTATTTCACCTAATTTTATTAATTCAACGATTGCTCCCGATCTTCCTTTGACTCCTAGTTTTTGGATAGTATTAGACACATGATTTCTTACCGTTTTTTCACTAATCTTTAGTTTATCGGCTATTTCTTTAGTTGATTTGTTTAATACTAATAATTCGAATACTTCTTTTTCACGGTTGGTTAAAATACTTCTTTTCATAGGAAATTCTCACTCATTTCTATTATGTTTCTAGTGTATTTTATGAGTTTTCCTAGGAAATGGTTAAATAGAATGCCTAATTAACTAAACTTAACAGTAATATACATGTTGTTATCATAAAGAGCTTGAACGCTTCTAATAATGTTATTGGCTAATGTAGCATCATGTTTAGTACTGGCAATGGTAATGGTAATATTTGTGTTTTCAATTTTTACAACACTATCAAGTTTATATTCTTCTTTAATTAACTTAACTATTGTTTCTTTTTCACTTTCGGTTTTATTTAAACTTTGTAATTTTTCATAAGCATCGTTTTTTTCTTGTAATGTTGCTATATCACTTAATAAAATATTTTCTAATTCTTCCATTTTAGCAAGTAATTCTTCTTCATCAGCTACTTTTAAAGCTACTAAAGTATCATTTTCTTCTGATATTACGATATCGGTAGCTTCATCAGTGTTACTATTAACATTAAGGGTTGATAAAGTATCATTAGACATAGTAAGATAGTAAATACTTAAAACCATGATTAAAGAAAAAAGAGAGATGAACCATAAATTTTGTTTATTTATCATAACATTATCCTTTCTAAACTTACTAGATTATATGATATAAAATTCATAATATGTACAAATTATTTTAAAAGTGTTATAATTGTTTTAGCTGTATAATAAATGCAGGAGGTAATATATGCAGGAAATATTGGTTTATGGGAGTTTAATATTTTATTTTAGTTCTTTTATTGGCTATTTATTAGAAGTGTTTTGGTGTTATTTAGGATCAAGAAAGTTTGTAAATAGAGGCTTTTTATGTGGACCAGTAATACCTATTTATGGATTTGGAGCATTGCTTATTTTATTTTGTTTACTTAGATATTATGAAGATCCGGTTGTAGTTTTTGTTTTTGGGGTTATTATAACTAGTGCTCTTGAATATTTTACATCTTTCTTACTTGAGAAAATATTTCATAATAAATGGTGGGATTATAGCAGCCGTAAGTATAATATTAATGGGAGAATATGTTTACAAAACTCTTTTGCTTTTGGGATATTATCGTTACTTATTATATATGCTGTAACACCAGGTTTTTACTTTTTATTTAGTTTGTTTAGTTTTGGATTTTGGAGGGTTTTAGCAATTATATTTACAGTCATTTTTGTACTTGATGTTATTTATTCCGTAATTATTGCCTATAATTTGCGAAATAGAATTATTATTGTAGAAGAGTTAAAAAATGAGAAGATTGCTAAAATACCAGTTATATTTGAAAAAAGATTAAAAGAAAGCATAGAAGGATTTAAAGCTTTTCCTAATAGACTTTTAAAGGCTTTTCCGGATTTGGATAATAATGTTTTTGAAATGATGAAGAAATGGCGAGAGGAAGCTAAGGAAAAAAGTAGAGAATTAAAAAGAAAGAGAAAAGAAAAGGATAACTAGAGCGATTTAGTTATCTTTTTCAAATATTATTTTAATATTATGTTTCTTACATATTTCTAGAATTGTTTCATAGTAGAATCTGGCGTTGCCTGTTTCTATATTTTTAATTCCGTGTCTACTACGACGATTTAGTTCTTTGGCTAATTCTTCTTGAGTTAAGCCAGTCCATTCTCTTAATATTTTAAAAGTTTCATGGGGTTCATAGTCGTTGGCTATTAATTTCATCATTTTTTTACCTCCTGTATTAAGGTTACTATAAAAAAACTATTTAGATTTAAAATGTACCTTGACAAAGTACAATTGGTGTTGCTATAATACTATTAATATAAGGTATCCAATAAGTACCATTATATTCGCTTTATTTGTTGTAGTAAATGAAGTAGACCTTCACAGGAGTGGATAAGTTATGAAATTCGAGGTATTAAAGAAAAATAATTTAAAGAGAAATATTATTTTTGGAGTTTTTGCAGTACTAATTATTAGTGCAGTAGTTTTAAATTTTACGAGAGCAAAGTATAGGAGTACAGCTAGTGTGCCAATTGTTAATAGTACTGTAAACTATAAAGTCTATGATCTAAAAGTACTAGCTATGTATCAAGAAAATGAAGCGGGAGAATATGTAAGTATAGATGTTATGCCTAGTAGTGGGTATGTAATAAATGAAAGCGAAAGCTATTGTACAGTAGATGGAATTAATAAAGATAATAATGCTAGATTATATACAAATGACAATGGTGAACATGTTATAGCTAATTTACAAAAAAAGAGTAAATGTTATTTATATTTTGATGAATCTAAGCCTTTATTAGCAGATGCAATTAAAAACTATAGTCATAGTACTCGTACCGATTTTAGTACAATTTATTCAACCGAGACTACCAGTATAGTTTTTGAGGCTAGCGATAATGACGGCACAACATATTACTTTGCAGGAAATCCAACTGATAATTGGGTATATTTTGCCGGATTCTATTGGCGAATAATAAGGGTTAACGGAGATGGATCAATTCGTTTAATTTATCAAGGGACAACTCCAGATGGAAATGGACAAATAGGAACAAGCACTTTTAATAGCTCATCTAATATAAATGAATATGTAGGATTCATGTATACTGAAGGAAGTGTGCATGGGGTAGGAACAAGTAGTACTATTAAGGAAGAGTTAGATAATTGGTATGAAAATAATTTATTATCATATGAAGATAATATTGATATAAATGCGGGATTCTGTAATGATAGAACGCCCAGTACAAGTTATTCGAGTAGTAACGGAGAAGGTGGGACTGGAACGACACGTACTTATTATGGAGCTTATATAAGAATATCAGTAAATGATAGTCCATCATTTAAATGTAATAATGATCTTGATTTGTTCACAACCTCATCAAGTAATAAAGGAAATAAAGCCTTAAAATATCCTATTGGTTTAATAACAGCCGATGAAATAGTGTATGCAGGTGGATATGAATATACTAATAATACAGCCTTTTATTTATATACTGGTAGTACTTATTGGACGATGACACCATCTTCAAATCAGTCAGTATTTCGCTTATATTCTGCTGGAAGTCCTGATGATGGACTAAGTTCGGCGGGAGTTTATTATACATCTGGCATTAGACCTGTAATAAATTTAAAAGCTACAACAGAATTTACGGGAACAGGAACAATTTCGGATCCGTTTGTATTATTGTAGATCATGTAGTCATGCCTTGTTTAAAATACTTTTGAATAATGCAAAATATATTTTTTGCCACTGAAAATTTTTGCCACTTGTGGCATTTTTTTTCACTGAGATTTAATTCTGGACTTTAAACTCATGTTTTGATAAAATAGTATTGGTGTTAAATATGAAAACAAAAAACATTCGTAATTTTGCAATTATTGCTCATATTGATCATGGTAAAAGTACTCTTGCTGATCGTATTTTAGAATATACAGGTGCAGTTGATTCTAGAGAGATGAAGGATCAACTTTTGGATAGTATGGATCTAGAAAGAGAACGGGGTATTACCATTAAGTTAAATGCCGTGGAACTCCATACCAAGTATAATGGTGAAGAATATATTTTAAACTTAATTGATACTCCTGGTCATGTTGATTTTTCTTATGAAGTATCACGTAGTTTAGCTGCTTGTGAAGGGGCAATATTGGTAGTAGATGCAGCTCAAGGAATAGAGGCACAAACCATTGCTAATCTCTATCTTGCTTTAGAACAAGATTTAACTATTATACCTGTTATTAATAAGATTGATTTACCTAATGCTAATATTCCCAAAGTTACGGAAGAATTAAAACGGGTATTTGGTTTTCAAGAAAGTGATATTGTTTTGTGTAGTGGGAAAACGGGAGAAGGTGTACCTAAGCTAATAGAGGAAGTTATTAAAAGAATAAAACCGCCTAAAGATAGCGGTGATGATAAAGTACGAGCTTTAATATTTGATAGTAAATATGATGCTTACAGAGGAGTTATAGCTTTAGTTAAAGTGGTTGATGGTTCTTTACGGGTAGGAGATCATATTAAATTAATGCAAAGTGAGTCTGATTTTACAATTGTAGAACTAGGGGTATCTACGCCTAAAGAAGAGAAAAGACAAGTTTTAAATGTTGGCGAAGTTGGTTTTGTTTGTGCTAGTATTAAAGAGATAACAAAAGTTCAAGTTGGAGATACTATTACTTTAGCAAATAATCCAGCAGAGGAACCAATTAAAGGATATAAACCTATGAAGCCAATGGTATATTCTGGATTATTTCCGGTAGAACCAAATAGATTTGAAGATTTAAAAGAGGCATTAAATAAATTAAAGCTTAATGATGCCGCTTTAAGTTTTGAGGCAGAGACTAGTGATGCTTTAGGTTTTGGCTTTCGTACTGGCTTTTTGGGGTTGCTGCATATGGATGTTATTATGACTAGAGTAACAAGGGAATTTGGAATTGATATTATTGCTACTAGTCCTAGTGTTATTTATGAAGTTAAATTAACAAATGGAGAAATTATAAAAATTGATTCTCCTAATAAAATGCCTGATAAGGCTAATATTTCATGGATTAAAGAACCATTTATATATACGAATATAATTGTTCCTAGTGAGTATATTGGCTCAATTATGGAGTTGTGTCAAAATAAAAGAGGTATTTATAGGAGTATGGAATATATAGACGAGGCTAGGGTAAATATTCATTATAATATTCCTTTATCGGAAATAGTGTATGACTTTTTTGATAAACTTAAAAGTTATACAAAGGGTTATGCTTCATTTGATTATGAGATTAGTGGTTATCAAGAGTCAAATTTAGTTAAAATGGATATTTTATTAAATGGTAAAGTTGTCGATGCTTTAAGTGTTATTGTTCATAAAGATTTTGCTTATGACAGGGGAAGAAGGGTTGTTAAAAAACTAAAAGAATTAATACCAAGACAGATGTTTGAAACACCTGTGCAGGCTAGTATAGGTTCGAAAGTTATAGCGAGAGAGACAATTAGTGCTATGCGTAAGAATGTATTAGCTAAATGCTATGGTGGTGATGTATCAAGAAAACGTAAACTTCTTGAAAAGCAAAAGGAAGGTAAAAAAAGGATGAAGATGGTTGGATCGGTTGAAGTTCCAGGAGAAGTTTTTCTAGCTGTTTTAAGTGGGGAGGAAGAATAAATGAAAAAAGAAGAAAAAGTGTACTTAGTTGTTGAAACTTTTTTAAAGAATCCAAATATGTCTTTAAAAGATCTTTCATTGCTTCCCCAATTAGAAGGAATGTCAAGATCTAGTATTAATAGATATTTAAATGATCCTTTAGTTATTAATTTGTTTGGATTAGATACATATAAACAAATTAAAGATATCCTAGCGTTTAAAAAGTTGGAAGCAAGAAAAAAAGGTGGCTTAAAAAGTTTTCAGAATAATCAAGCTTTAAAAGATGAAGCGGGTAGGTTTGTTGGTTCCATAAAAGCCCAAGATGATAATAATATAAAAAGAAAAATAAAACATATTTTAATATTTACGCAGTTATTATTAGAAAATCCTAATTTATCTTTAGAAGAAATTGCTAATATCTATAATAATAGTAATTTAGATAAAGAAACTGTTACAAGAGACTATGTGTATGATTGTTTAAGTGAACATGAAAAGTATAATATTTTTAGTTCGGAAATTACCCAAAAAATCAAGGAATTATTAGTACAGAGAAGAATTTTAGGGAATCAAAATGGAGCTTTGAAAACTAATGAATTTAGAGGTAGATAATGGAGAAGATTAAATCGGTATATATTCATATTCCTTTTTGTAATAATATTTGTTCTTATTGTGATTTTTGTAAAGTTGTTTATAATCATGATTGGGTTAAGCCTTATTTAGAGAGATTAGAAGAAGAAATAGATAATTCTTATATGGGAGAAGAAATAGAAACTTTATATGTTGGTGGTGGAACTCCTAGCTGTTTAACAATAGAAGAATTAAAGCTGCTTTTTAGAATATTAGCTAAATTTCATAAAAGTGATAATATTGAATTTAGTTTTGAGTGTAATTTGTGTGATATCGAAGAAGAAAAATTTAGGTTTCTTTATCATCAAGGCGTAAATAGAATTAGTATTGGGATTGAATCTTTTGATCCGGAAAAATTAGATTTTATGAAAAGAACTAGTGATTTTAAAGATGCTAAAAAGAAAATTAGGTTGTTAAGAGAAATTGGATTTAAAAATATTAATGTAGATTTAATGTATGCTATTCCTTCCGAAACAGAGAGTATGTTAAAAAAAGACTTAAATAAAATATTAAAATTAAAAGTAGAACATATTAGTACTTATAGTTTGATTATTGAAAAAAATACTTTAGTAGGATTAAATAAAATAAAGCCAATTGAAGAAGAACGAGACTTTAAATTATATGATATAATTTGTAAAACGCTTAAGAAGAATGGGTATATTCACTATGAAGTATCGAATTTTGCTCGTAAAGGGTATGTGTCTAAACATAATTTGACATATTGGAATAATGAAGAATATTATGGATTTGGAGTTTCGGCTAGTGGTTTTGTTGAGGCAATACGTTATGAGAATACTAAAAGTTTGACGGAATATATAAAAGGGAATTTTGTTAGTAGTAAGTCTTTAATGAGTAAAGTTGATAATATGGAAAATGAACTTATTTTAGGATTTAGAAAATTAGAAGGAATAAATTTAGAACATTTTTTTGATAAGTTTGAAGAAAATATGCAAAATATATTTCCGATTAAACCTTTAATAAAAAGTGGCGATTTAATTTATAAAGATGGATATGTGTATATAAATCCTAAAAAGTTGTATGTAATGAATGAGATATTGATAAAACTAATATAAGAAAGCATAAACTTGCTTTTTTTGTTTAAAATAATTTTAGGTGAATGGTATGTTAAAAAAACTTACAATTTTAAATGGAGAATTATCTTTAAAATTTGATCCTTTAAATACTAGATATACCGTTAATATGACTTCTTTAGCAGAAAGGTTAGAATTAGAGTATGAAATAGATTCAGATGATCAAATATCTATTTTTAATAATAATTTAGTTGATGATAAAGAAGAGGTTGTTATTACTGTTTATAATGATGAAGAAATGATGAGTTATTATTTAGAGGTTTATAAAATGGAAAGTGATGAAGTAAGTGATTTTGAAGATTATTTTGCTTCTTTAGAACTAAAAAGTGATACTAAGATGCCTTCCTATGTAGCTCCAAGTATTGCTAGCGGGTGTTTTTTGTTAATTTTAATAATTTTTTCAATTTTGTTTAAAAGGGCAAAAAGATAGGTCATTTTGATAAAATGAGGGTTCAAATTAAATAAATGATGGTATAAATTAAAGTGTTTTAGGGACAGATTGTTTAAAATCTGTCTTTTGCTTTTTTAAAATTAATTTGTTATAATGCAAACTAGGAAAGGAGATTGATATATGGAAAATATATTGTTTATATTAAAAAAGTATCTTAAAGATATTATTATTGGTTTTTTATTAGTTGTTAGTATGGGGTTAGCTATTTATGCTATATTACGGCAGACTAATGATAATGTTTTAGAAAGTGATTTATCTTTAAGTAATGAGAGTATATTGCAAGAAGATGATGATGAAGAACAAGATATAAGTGAGGCGATAATTAATGTTGATATTAAAGGAGCAGTTAATAATCCGGGTGTTTATCAGGTTAGTTTAGGCAGTATTGTAAATGATGTAATTGCTTTAGCAGGAGGTTTTACAAAAGATGCTTATCAAAATAATTTGAATTTAAGTAAAAAAGTAAGTGATGAGATGGTTATTTATGTTTATAAAACAAAAGAAATGACTAAAGAAGATAATACTAGTAGTAATGTTTGTGAAGTTCCTAGCTATACAATTACACAGTGTACAGAAAATAAAGAAAGTATTATTATAAGTGAAAATAATGTAAATAATACGAGTGATACAACTAATCAAAATAATAATAGCTTAATTAATATAAATACTGCTGATAAGACAAGCTTGATGGAACTATCGGGAATAGGAGAGGCTAAAGCCCAAGCAATAATCGATTATCGAAATAATGTAAGTGAATTTAAGAAGATTGAAGATATTTTAAATGTTAGTGGTATAGGAGATTCAGTTTTTGCCCAAATTAAAGATTATATTACAGTCTAAATATTTTATAGGAATAACTTTAATTTTTGTTTGCTTGTATGTTTTAGTTTTTACTAAGCTTATTACTTATAAAACAAATATAGATATAAATAGTATTTTTTTAGAAGGGGAAATTTTAAATTATTCAATAGATGGTGATAAGCTTAGTTTAACTATAAAATCTATAGAGAAAGTTGTTGCTACATATTATTTTACTTCATTAGAAGAGAAAAATCGTGTTAGTTTGCAAATAGCTATAGGAGCTAAAATTAAACTTGAAGGAAAATATAGTATTCCTTATAATAATACTATTCCTAATACGTTTAATTATAAAAAATATTTATATAATAATAAAATTTATGTTACTTTTCAAGCAAGCGATTTATCTATTATAAATGAAGTGTCCCTTATGAATAAAATTAAAAATAAATTTATTAATAAAATAGAGGAAATTGAGGGAGCTAATAGTTATTTATATGCCTTTGTTTTAGGTGAAACTGATTATATAGATAATGATGTTTATCAAACTTATCAAAAGAATGGAGTAACGCATTTATTTGCGGTTTCTAGTTCTAATATTAGTTTATTAGTGTTAATTTTAAATAAATTTTTACAGAAAATGAAAGTAAAAGAAATTATTTGTGATATAATTGTTGTTTTATTTTTGGGGTTTTATGTCTTTATGATTGGTTTTAGTGCTTCAGTAGTTAGAGGAAGTTTGCTTTTTGTATTTCTTTTAATAAATAAGAGGCTTAGTTTAAAATTAGATACGATTATAGTGTTATATTTAGTGTTTTTAGTATTAATTATAATTAATCCTTTTTATGTCTATGATCTGGGATTTGTTTATTCATTTACTACTAGTTTAGGATTAATATTATTTAGTAAAAAAATAGTTGGTAATTATATTATGAAATTAATAAAAGTTAGTTTTATAGCTTTTCTTTTTAGTATGCCTATAACATTGTATAATTTTTATGAGATTAACCTTTTAACGGTAATAAATAATATTATTATTGTTCCTTTGGTTAGTGTTATTTTATTTCCGCTTACGATACTTACTTTTGTCTTTCCCTTTCTTGATTTTTTATTAGCATTCGGAGTTAATGTTTTAGAGAGTCTTAATGAGTGGTTAGATAAACTTAGTATTATGATGATCGTTCCTAAAGTAAATATGTTGTTTATCATTTTTTATTATCTAGCTATTTATCTTGTTTATAAAAAAAGTTGGAAATATTTATTAGTTATATTTATGATAATATTTATTTATAAAACATTACCCTATTTAGATAATAATAATTATATTTATTTTTTGGATGTAGGGCAGGGAGATGCTAGCTTAATTGTTGGTAATAACAGAAGTTATGCGATAATGGTTGATACTGGTGGTAAAGTTTCCTATGAAAAAGAAGAGTGGCGAATTCGTGATAAAGAGTTTAAGAATATTAATAACATAATTACTTTTTTAAAAAGTTTAGGAATAAATAAACTTGATCTATTAATTGTAACTCATGGAGATTTTGATCATATAGGAGAAGGAACTCTATTAGTAAATAAATTTAAGGTAGATAAAGTTATATTTAATCATGATAATTATAACGATTTAGAATTAAATCTTATTAAAGTGTTAGAAAAAAAGAAAATTAAGTATTATCAAAATATTGATAGCCTAAATATTGGAGATAATGAAATCTATTTTTTAAATTATAAAATGTATGATAACGAAAATGATAATTCTAATGTAATCTATGTTAAACTTGATAATATTAAATTGTTATTAATGGGGGATGCCGGAATTAATGTAGAAAGTGATTTATTAGATAAATATAAGCTTGATGATATTAGTATTTTGAAGGTTGGACATCATGGGAGTAAGACAAGTTCAAGTAAAAATTTTATTACCAATATTAGCCCTAAATATGGGGTTATATCAGTGGGTAAAAATAATAGATATGGACATCCAAATAAGGAAGTGTTAGACAATTTAGACGAGGCAATTATTTATCGGACTGACTATCATGGGACTATTGTTTTTAAAGTGAAAAACAATAAATTAAAAATAAATACATGTCCTCCATAAAAGATAAAGTTACATACGGAATTATTGGACTTTTTAGAAGAAATAGAGTAAAATAATAGTGTGATGTTTATGAAGAAAGTTATAGTTGGTATTAGTGGTGGTGTTGATTCAGCCGTAGCAGCTCTTTTACTTAAAAAGGAAGGATATTTAGTTGAAGGTTTGTTTATGAGAAATTGGGATTCAATGGTAAATAATGATATCTTAGGTAATCCTAATTTGAATGAAGCAATATGTCCTCAAGAACAAGATTATAATGATGCTTTAGAAACTTGTAGGATTTTAGGTATAAAACTCCATCGGGTTGATTTTATTAAAGAATATTGGGATTATGTCTTTACATATTTTTTAGAAGAATTAAAAAAGGGGAGAACTCCTAATCCGGATATGCTTTGTAATAAGTTTATTAAATTTGACTTATTTAAAAAAGAAGCTTTAAAATTAGGTGCTTCATATATAGCTACAGGGCATTATGCTAGAAATATTAATGGCTCTTTATATAAAGCAAAAGATTTAAATAAAGATCAGTCTTATTTTTTAGCTGATATTAGCAAAGAGCAATTAGAAAACGTGCTTTTTCCACTGGGAGAATATACAAAACCAGAAGTAAGAGAAATAGCTCTTAAAGCCGGATTAAATGTTGCTAAAAAGAAAGATTCAACCGGAATTTGTTTTATAGGGGAAAGACATTATCAAGATTTTATTAAAAATTATTTAAAACCTAACCCAGGGGATATTGTCGATGTAAAAACGAAAAAAGTGGTTGGTAGACATACTGGTTTGATGAACTATACTATTGGCCAAAGAAGAAATGTTGGGTTAAGTGGAGAACAAATGAGACATTATGTTTGTGGTAAAAATGTTGCTAAAAATATTTTGTATATAGCTTATGGTGATAGTGAGTATTTATATAGTGATGCTTGTACTTTAGATAATATTAATTTGATTGAAAAGTTACCAAACAAATTAATGGCGAAATTTAGATACAGAGGTGAAGATGTTCCTATTGAAATTGAAAGTATTTCCGAAAATGAAATAAAAATTAAATATCCTAAGGGATGTAAGGCAGTTACTCCGGGTCAAGCATGTGTTTTTTATGATAAAGATAAATGTTTGGGCTGTGGATTTATAAAAGACGTTTATAAAAATAGCGAAAAATTATGGTATTTAGCCTAGATTCTTAACTAATACTTGACATATAAGTGTTAAGTAATTTATAATTAAGGTGTAAAGTAAAAAGGAGATAGTTATGAATAGTTTAAATGAATTATTACAAGAATTAGGTATTTCTAAAGTTAGACTTGCTAAATATTTGAATGTATCAAGACAAATGGTTTATAATTATTTAGAGTTAGAAGACTTAAATAAATGGCCTAAAGAAAAGAAGATATTATTATTTAAATTGCTTGATATTGAAGATGGAACAGAAGATGGTATTAAAAGTATTAAAATAACAACGGATTATTTAATGGCTGTAGAAAATCGTTTAAATCAAGGAGTTAAAAACACTAATGATATGGATAGCTATTTTGATATGAATGGTTTAGATAAAAATAGTCAAACTTTACTTGTTGATATTAACTATCTATTAAAAGAAAAATTATTAGATGAAAATAAGAAGAGTGAAAATTATAACATTATAAATTATTTTTATCATATGTTGCAGTCGGTTGATAATGTACCGGAGATTAAATATATTTTAGGATATATGTCTAAAACTACTGGTTTTATTAAACCAGATGAATATGCTTTTGATGAAGAAAAACAATTTATTTTTGAAGGAATTTTGTTTTCAGCTTTAACCCTTTATAATAATGGTGGAGCAAGTAGAAGTAAGCTTAGAGATAGTCATAAGCGTTTTGTTCAAGAAATAGAACAGAAAAATGAAGAAAAATTAAGCCGTACACAACAGTTAAATACTATTAAAATACAAGCTTTAAGAGAACTTGGTTATGATTCTATGACGGAAGAAAATGCTGCTGAAGTTTTAGAAAAAATAGCTGAGATAGAAACGAGAAAAGTATAAAAATGAAAAAACAAATAATAGGTGGCATTGGTGTTTTATTTGTGCTTATTATAATTTTGTTAATTATCTTTTTGGGTGATAAAAATCTTGATACTCAAAGTACACAAATAAAGGAGTTATATAGTTATTTAGGAGAAGTTGATATATATCACTGCGGAGGCTTAAATTCTTATAGTGGAACAGAAGTAAATTATGATACGATAAAAAATGAAAATAAACTTTGTATGGCATACTATGCCTTAGATGAAAACAGTATTTCTCTTTCAACTGCTGCTGTTAGTTCTAAAAATGACAATGATATTTCATTGTGTATGGTAGGACAGGGGACAACTTTAGCAGCAGAAGAAGGGGATGAGGATTGTGATTATCAAATTATTGCTGCTAGTGATTTAGCTAAATCTTACGAGAAGATTTATGGAGAAGAAATACCAGATGACAAAAGTTTTTATATAAATGATAGTGATGCTTGTTATTTAGATGGGGAATATTATTATTGTGGTAATGCTGAGACTTTCGTGTTTTCTTTAATGCCAGAAGCCACTGTATATAGATTAATTGATAAAGCGGTAGAAAAATTAAATAATGATATTGTTATAACTGATTATTATTTACGACTATCAGATAACAAGTGTTACCCTTCTAATACAAATAGTGATGAAATAACTGAATGCTCTGATGATCTAAAAAATAATGACGATTTAGAGATTGATTCAGAATTTATTTATAAATATGGCTCTGTCTATAAACATGTATTTAAATTAGATAATGATGGAAATTACTATTGGTATTCGAGTGATTTAAAATAAATGACTTTTAATAAGTCGTTTTTAATTTAAATAAATATATAATATATAACCTTATTATATATATTAAATATGATATATACGCGTGTATTTAACCTTATTTAATTATAAAAATAAGGTTATAATTTTAAATTATATTAAATACTAAGATATTAAAAGAATTTTTAATTTTATTTTGTTTGATTTAGGCTTAAATCGTAACATGGTTTAAAACGTTTTAATTAATGTTTAATGGTATTATGCTATAAAAATTTAACTATAAAACTTCTAAATAATTTAGTTCGCTAAATATATATTATGTTAACTTCATTCTTTTGATTTGCAATTAAACTTTTTATATATTATAATATAATGAGTTTTAGGTGGTGTTTAATGGTGAAAAAAGATATATGTAATTTTCTAATAGTTATTTTAGGTTTAACTGCATTTTATTGTTTATTTAATTTTGATATATATAAAGATGAATTTTTGACTTTTATAATTTGTATTATAATTCTTTCCTTTATTAGATACAAATTATCTAAAGATATTGCTAAAAATAAAGAAAATAATCCATCCCCTTCTCTTTTAGAATCAAATATAGCAAAATATAGCACAAAAAATATAATGACGCCTGCAGAGTTTCAGTTTTTTTCGAAGTTTCGAGAATTAGAGGAAAATTACATTATTATTCCACAGCTTAATTTGGCTGCGGTTATTCAAAAAAATACTGGTAAATACCATAATGAATTGTTTAGAAATATAGATTTTGCAATTTTAGATAAAAATTATAATTTATTATTATTAATTGAATTAAATGATAAAACACATAATACTTTTAAAAGAAGAGATCGTGATTTAAAAGTTAAGAAAATTTTACAGGATTGCAATATTCCTATGCTTACTTTTTATACTTGTTATCCTAATGATAAACAATATGTAATTAATAGAATTAATAAAACATTAAATGATATTACTATTAAAAGCAAAAATAGTTAAATAAAATAAGTACTGTTCCTATTAGTAATCCTAGATATAAATATTTATTTAAATTATATTTTTTAGCTTTAGGTAATATTATTTCTATGGCAAGAGTTATCATTATACCGCCAACTAATAAAAGAATGATACTAATTAAAGTGTCTGTTATATATTTACTTAAGAATATGTAGGCAAAACAGGCTCCTATGGGTTCAGCAATGCCTGATAGAAACGTTTTTATTATGGCACTTTTTTTAGACTTGGTAGCATAATAAATGGGAACGGCTATAGATATTCCTTCAGGAATATTGTGAAAAGCAATGGCAATAGCTAGTTTAATGCCTAGTTCTGTGTCTTTATAGGAACTCATAAAAGTAGCTATTCCTTCTGGGAAATTATGTAAAATTAAAGCTAACATATTTAATATTCCGAGTTTATATAAATCATTTTTTTGTTCTGTTTTATTCATTAACTGATGTAAATATTTAATGGTTATTATTCCTAAAATAAAAGTAATTAAGGAATAAATTATCCCCTTTTCTATTCCATAATTTAAAAGAAGCTTATATGTAGATTCGGGTATTAAATCAGTTATACTAATTCCTATCATTATAGCTAAAGAAAATGCTAAGGAAAAGGTTATAAACTTGTTAATATTATTTTCTTTAAATTTAAAAAATATTACTAAAGCCCCTAGCATAGTTGATAAGCCCGCAATAGTAGAAATAAGTAAGGATATAGCTAACTGCATATTATCACCCATTAAATCTTATGTTAAAATTTAACAATTATTTGCAAATCTATCAATTATATGTTATATTAATAGCAAATTTTAGGGGTGAAGAGTTATGGATAAAGAGGAAATATTAAGATTTATAAGAGAACAAAAAACATTAGTAGATATTCCGGATTACGTATCCCATAAAAAATATTTAAATCTTTTAAATAAATTTAGAAAAACATATGAAGAGTTAGTTTTTCTAAAAAATAAGGATATTTTGACTGAATATTGTCATAAAAATAATATTTTGGTAGATGATGCTTTTAAGTTTATTAATGTTTATGCTAATATTGAAAGTTTAATGACTAACAGAAATAATGATTATATTAGAAAAATGCTAAATACAAATAAAACTTATTTAGATGAAATACTTAAAGATGTTGATCCTAATATTATTTTAGATAACGAGCAAAGAAAAGTTGTTTTGAGTGATGAAGATTATACTTTAGTTATTGCTGGTGCAGGAGCCGGTAAAACTACTACTATTGCTGCTAAAGTTAAATATTTAATTGAAAAAAAGAAAATTAAACCTGAGGAAATATTAATTATATCTTTTACTAATAAAGCTGTTTTAGAATTAAAAGAAAAAATAAATAAAGCTCTTAATATAAATTGCCCTATTACTACTTTTCATGCAACAGGTTATTCTATATTAAAAAAGGATAGTCCAAAAGAACCTACCGTTGTAAGTGAAGCTAAAATTTATTATGTTATAGGAGACTATTTTAAAGAAAAAATAATTAAAAATGAGTCATTGTTAAGAACTATTATATTGTTTTTTGCCTCTTATTTTGATGTTGATTATATGAATGATGATGATCTTGTAGCGTTCTTCCAGAGTCTTAACAACCCCTACTCTACTTTAAAAAGTGAATTAAATGATTATCATAAAGAAATAATTAATAAGCGAACTAATCGAAATATTACTATTGCCAATGAACTTGTAAGATCTAGAGAAGAAGTTATAATTGCTAATTATCTTTATTTACATAATATCGATTATCAATATGAGCCAGTATATCCTTATAAACTTAAAAATAGTAATAAACCTTATACACCGGATTTTATTATTAAACAAAATAACCTTACCTTTTATTTAGAACATTTTGGAATTAGCGAAAATGGAAACAGTTCTTTTTTTGCCTCAGAAAAGTTAGAACAATATAAAAAATGTATTAATGATAAAATAAGACTTCATAATATTCATCATACCAATTTAATTTATACTTTTTCTAAATATAATGATGGTAAATCGATTATAGAACATCTTGAGGATTTATTAATTAAAAATGGGTTTGTTTTGAAAAGAAAAGATGATAAGGAAGTAATGGAACATCTTTTAGCTACCGAAGAAAATAGATATATACGCAAACTTATTTCTTTGATATGTCGATTTATCTCTAATTTTAAAGTAAACGGATATATTTATAGTGATTTTGATAAAATGAGTCGTAAAACTAAAAATGTTCGGACACAATTGTTTTTAAAGATATGTAGTAGCTGTTATTTAGAATATCAAAAATATTTAAAAGAAAATAATATGATAGATTTTTGTGATATGATAAATGAGTCCGCTAAACTTTTAAAAGAAGCTAAAGAGAAGAAAAATTATTTAGGTTTTAAATATATTATTGTCGATGAATATCAAGATATATCTAAGCAACGTTTTGATTTAACTAAAGCTTTGAGTGACATTACCGAGGCGAAAATTATGACAGTTGGAGATGATTGGCAGTCTATTTATGCTTTTAGTGGTTCAGATATTGAATTATTTACGAAGTTTAAAGAAAAAATGGGATATGGGGAATTATTAAAAATTGAAAACACTTATCGTAATAGTCAAGAAATAATTGATATTGCTGGTAATTTTGTTCAAAAAAATCATAATCAAATTAAAAAAACTCTAAAATCACCTAAAACTATTAAAGATCCTGTAATAATCTATACATATGATAGCTCTTATAAGAAAACTTATGATAATAATAAGGCTGGTAGAAATTATAATATAGCAAAAGCCTTAGAATATGCTTTAGATGATATTAAAAAATATGATCAAGAAGAACATAAGAATTTTAGAGATGAAAAAATATTAGTGTTAGGTAGGTTTGGCTTTGATGCTGATCATTTAGAGAAAACAGGATTGTTTGAATACAGTAGTAAAGGTAAGTTAAAATCACTAAAATACCCCTATTTAAATATTACTTTTATGACTGTTCATTCTTCAAAGGGATTAGGGTATGATAATGTAATTGTTATAAATGGAAAAAATGAAATGTATGGTTTTCCATCAAAAATTGAAGATGATCCAGTTTTAGATTTTGTCATAAAAAAAGATGAAGGAATTTTATATGCAGAGGAAAGAAGATTATTTTATGTAGCTATGACACGAACTAAAAATAGAGTTTTCTTTATAGCCCCTGAGGCAAATCCTTCAGAATTTCTTTTGGAACTTAAAAATGATTATAAAAACATTGTTTTAAAAGGTAATTGGAATGATGAAGTTAGAAATGATAAAAAATATACTTGCCCTATTTGTGGGTATCCCCTTCAAAGAAGATATAAATATGGTTTGGGAATGGTGCTTTATATTTGTACAAACGAACCAGAATTATGTGGGTTTATGACAAATAATTTAAAAGGCGAGAAAATGGCAATTCTAAAATGTAATATGTGTCAGGATGGCTATTTAATAGTAAAAGAAAATCGTAATTTACACACTTTCTTTTTGGGATGTACAAATTATAAGCCTAATCGTAGTGGTTGTGCTAAATTTATTTCTAAAAGAAATTATTATCGGATGCATCATTACAATTATCAAGAAAATATGGTGGAACACAGTCCTAAAAAAGAATATATAGATACATTCTTAGATAATGAAGCCTCTATGATCCAAAATATTTTAAATTGTATTAATCAAGTAAGTGAAAAGAAATTTTTTGGCGTTACGACATATATTCAAATATTTAGAGGATCTAACTCTAAAAAAATAAGAGAAAATGGTTTAGATTTATCCCCTTATTTTGGTTTATATCATAATATTAGTACAAAATATCTTGAACAAATAATATATTATTTAATCGATAAGGAATATTTGTTTCAAACTAAAGGAAAGTACCCGGTTTTGCATCCTACTAATAAAGGGTTATCTTCTAAGATATAAGCCAATTATTACCATCATTATTTAAGAATGAATTAGGTATCTTTAACCATAATAATAGTGGGAGGGAAAATAATGAAAAATAATAGAGAAAATAAAAACTCTAGAAATAGTAAGAATTGTAGAAATTCAAGAAGCGAATCTAGAAACTCTAGAAGCGAAAGAAGTTCTAAAGCTAATAGAGAATCTCGCTAGTAAAAAAGCCACGACTTAATGGTGGCTTTTTTCGTGCATTAAAGGATGTTTATCGTATTCTTGCTCTAGTTTTTCATTAGATAAGTGGGTATATATTTGAGTTGTAGATATATCACTGTGACCTAAAAGTTCTTGGACAACTCTTAAATCAGCTCCATTATTAAGAAGATGAGTAGCAAAGGAATGTCTTAGAATGTGAGGGCTTATATTCTTTTTTATTCCCTTTTCTACGCATAATTTTTTTAGGTATTTAAAGAAAGCTTGTCTAGTTATTTTAGTGTGTCTAGAACTAATAAAAACATATTCACTGTCTTTAGTTCCTAAAAGTTCATTACGACCAAATTTTAAGTATTCTTCTAAAGCATTAATAGCTATATCATTAATAGGTACTAATCTTTCTTTGCTACCTTTACCAAATACTTTAATAAGTGCATCTTCTAAAAATAAATTACTCATTGTTAAATTACATAATTCGCTTATACGCATACCGGTAGCATATAATACTTCAAGCATAGCTTTATTCCGTAAATCATATGCAGAACTAGAGCGAATATCTAAGAGATTATTTACTTCTTCGATAGTTAAATAATCAGGTAATTTTTTTTCTAGTTTAGGCATTTTAATACCATCACAAGGATTTATATTTATGACGTTATTATAAATTAAATATTTATAATAATTATTGATAGATGTTAAATAACGAGCTTTGGTTTTGCTAGATTTATTTTGAAGACGTAAATATTCTTGGATATCTTCTTTTTTTAAATTTTTAATGTTTTTATGGGGATAGTATTTGGCTAATAAACAAATATCTGTAGCATATGAAGTTATGGTGTTTTTGCTAGTGTTATACTCTGTATTTAAATATTCATTAATATATTGAGCTAATTCATGATTAGTTTTATATACTTCTTCTAATTCTTTACAATTCATATTATCACCTATAATAATTATATCACAAAAAAATAAATATTGACATACGTACAATTGTATCTTATACTATTATTAGGAAAAAAATGATATAATTAAATTACAGGTGAAGAATATGGAATTACTAGCAAATAAATTAAGGCCTAAAACACTAGATGAAGTTGTAGGACAAAAGCATTTAATCGGTGAAGGTAAAGTTTTAACTAATTTGGTTAGAAATGGCAAAATTTTTTCGATGATTTTATATGGAAAACCAGGAATTGGAAAGACAAGTATTGCTAATGCTTTAATTAAAGAACTTAATATTCGATCTAAGTTTTTAAATGCGACAACAAATAATAAAGCTGATTTTGATATAGCGATAGAGGAAGCTAAAATGTATGGAGAAATGATATTAGTTATTGATGAGATTCATCGGATGAATAAAGATAAACAAGATATATTATTACCTCATATTGAATCAGGTTTAATTATTTTAATAGGACTTACAACTTCTAATCCCTATCATAAAATTAATCCGGCGATTAGAAGTAGATGTGTGATATATGAATTAAAAGAATTAAGTGTTAATGATATTGTTTTGGGTATGAAGAAAGCTTATGAGTATTTACCGGATTTAAAA
Source organism: uncultured Bacilli bacterium (assembly GCA_944327425.1). Classification (GTDB taxonomy): domain Bacteria; phylum Bacillota_I; class Bacilli_A; order RF39; family UBA660; genus Caccenecus. The sequence continues at coordinate 2,742 of CALVHJ010000001.1, read as the reverse complement.
ATTGATGAGGAAACTTTAAAATATATTGCTACTCTTTCATCAGGTGATTTTAGATCGGCATTAAATACCTTGGAAGTTGCCTATTATGCAACAGATAATCATAATGTAACAATTGAAGAAGTAAAAAAAATTAATAATAAGCCGGTGTTTTTTCATGATAAAGATGAAGATGGGCATTATCAAGTTTTGAGTGCTTTTCAAAAGTCTATTAGAGGAAGTGATGTTGATGCAGCTCTACATTATTTAGCTAGGCTTATTGTAGCAGGTGATTTAGATAGTATATATAGGAGAATGAGTGTTATTGCTTATGAAGATATAGGACTTGCTAATCCGGGGATTGGTCCTAAGGTTATGGCAGCTATACATGCGGCGGAATTGGTTGGATTACCAGAGGCGAGAATACCTTTGGGGCAAGTGGTTACGGAAATGGCTTTATCCCCTAAGAGTAATAGTACTTATTTAGGAATTGATGCAGCGATAAATGATATTAATAAAGGACTTGCTGGTAGTATTCCTAAACATATTATTGATGGGTCCCCTCTTTATGTTTATCCCCATAATTATAAAAATGATTATGTTAAACAAGAGTATATGCCTGATAAATTAAAGAATAAAAAATATTATATAAAAAAGAATAATAAATATGAAACTAATATAAATAAATTATATGATGAAATGAGGAGTGAATAATGAATATTGGTGTTATTGGAACAGGAATTTATGGTGTTTCTTTAAGTCTTATTATGGCTAGTAATGGTCATAAAGTAATAATGTGGACAGAAAATGAGAATCTGGCTAAACATTTTAAGGAATTTCATGATTTAAAGCCGATTACAGAAGCAAAAATACCTAAGGGTATTAAGATTACTTGTGATTTAAAAAAAGCGTTAGAAAACGTTGAATTAGTAGTTTTAGCAACATCGGCTAAATATGTTAGAGTAACATGTAGTAATATGAAAAAATATTATAATCCGTTAATACCATTATGTATAGCATCAAAAGGAATAGAAAATGATACTTATTCATTTTTATCTGATATAGTTAGAAGTGAATTGAAAGCTAAACATATATGTGTAATATCTGGTCCTACTTTTGCTGTAGATTTAATTAATAATGAACCAGCGGCTTTATCTGCTTCTGTTACAACTAAAAAAGCTTTTAAATTTACTAGTTTAGCTTTATGTAATAAAAGAGTTAAATTAAGAGAGAATAGAGATTTATATGGTACACAAATTTGTGGTAGTATTAAAAATGTTATAGCTATAGCATCAGGTATGCTTGATGGTTTAGGTTTTAGTGAATCAACTAGAGCTTTCTTAATTACTGAATCAATGCATGATATTAAAGAATTACTGGAAAAAATGGAATGTAACCCTAAAACAATTATGTCTTTTGCAGGGATTGGTGATTTAATGCTTACAGCATCTTCACCTAAGAGTAGAAACTATAGATTTGGGAAATTACTTGGTGAAAGAAAAAGTGAAGAAGAAATAAATGAATATTTAAATAATAATACAACAGAAGGTTATTATACCCTACTCTCTATTAAAGGATTAACAAAAAATAGAAAGATTAAAATGCCAATTATAAATATTATTTATGATATAGCAATTAATCATAAAGATCCTAATATATTAGTAGATTTTCTTATTAATAAAGCATAACTTAACAGTTATGTTTTTAAATAATTTAAAAGGAGCAGATAAACTACTCCAAAGTAAATATATATCTTGCCTACACGTAAAGGATAAAGTGGCATAGGCAAGTAATTAAGTTTGCACTACATAAGGGTCTTGTATTGTACCTGAACCAGTTATTCTAACATTAGGTGATATATTGATGACAGGACGCACTCCGAACGTGCCAGTCACGCCGACGTTGTAGAGGGTGCCAGGCGACCACACGGATAACACGCTAACATAGCCTGTGTTAAAGCCATACGGAGACATTGTCCAATAAACCTCTCCTGTATAAAGATAATTGCTTGTTGTTCCTCCATTAACTGAAAAGCCACCATACACTTCTTCATCTGCTGTAATAAGTCCTATCGGATATGTTAATGCTCTATTTCCATTACTTGAATTACTAGTTGTGAATAAATCATTACTAGATTGACATTTAAATGTTGGTTGATATGTTGTCCATATTCTTTCAACTGATGCATATACAGTATATGTTGTTCCAATTCCTGTTCCATTATATAATGTTCGATCATTACAGAATCCAGAGTCTACATCTATATATGATGAATATCCGGCATTTTGAATATTATTTAAATACCATGTATTTAATGTATTTAATATGGTACTATTATTGACATTAGCATGAGTCTCAGCATAGCTACTTGCACCTATACTTCCATACATAAATCCTACATAGGCATTATCATCATTTGAACTATTAAATGCACTTGTTCCTATTTGAGTATCTTCGCCTATTGTTACTGGTCCACTAGTGGAATTACCACTATAGATAAGTCTTATACTTCCGTTTCCGTTAATCCTAACGATTCTCCAATAGAATCCCGCGAACGATACCCAGTTATTATCTACATTTCCTCTCCAATAGTAAGTCGTTCCATCATCGTCTTCACCCTCGTATATACCCGTTTTGCCAGGGATTTCGCTATATGTACCACTTCCTACTTCCTCTATCATAGTGTAATATATTTCATAATTGGAATCATAATATACTGCACCACAATTACTCTCTTCAGTTATATCATTATCATACCAATCATAT